>NZ_DBNHSF010000173.1:0-15060 GCF_057143545.1 Candidatus Andeanibacterium sp. | reverse complement strand
CGCAGCAGGCCTTCCTCGTCATAGGTCGCGCCTTCGGCGGTGGCCTGGACTTCGGCGATCTGCCCTCCTTCGATGAGCACGAAATTGGCATCGGCATCGGCCGAACTGTCCTCGTGGTAATCGAGATCGAGCACGGGCGTCCCGTTGAAGATGCCGCAGCTGATGGCGGCAATCTTGGCGGAAATCGGATCTTTCTCGACCAATCCCTGCTCCATCAGCCTGTTGACCGCGAGCCGCAACGCGACCCAGGCGCCCGAGATCGACGCGGTTCGGGTGCCGCCATCGGCCTGGATGACGTCGCAATCGAGCGTGATCTGGCGTTCGCCGAGCAATTTCAGGTCTGTCACTGCACGTAAGCTTCGCCCGATAAGACGCTGTATTTCCTGAGTACGACCGGACTGTTTGCCACGGGCCGCTTCGCGCTGCCCGCGGGTATGGGTGGCGCGAGGCAGCATCGAATATTCGCCGGTGACCCAACCTTCGCCTTTGCCGCGCAGCCAGGGCGGGAGCCGCTCTTCGACGCTCGCCGTACACAGCACCCGCGTATCGCCGAACGAAATCAGGCACGAGCCTTCGGCATGCTTGGTGAAGCCGGTTTCGATCGTGATGGCGCGCATTTCGTCGGGCGCACGGCCGGATGGTCGCATTGAGAATCCTCTTCGAAATTCTGCAACAGCGTTAGGCGCTATTCGCTTGAGGCTGCAAGCCCAGCGATTAGATAGACTGGTATGAGCGGCCCACCCGTCACCGAATTGACCGACCGCGCACGCGACATTTTTCGCCTGGTGGTGGAAGGTTACCTCGCGTCGGGCCAGCCGGTTGGGTCGAAGGCCTTGTCCGGGGAAGGGAGCCTCAACCTTTCGCCTGCATCGATCCGCTCGGTGCTGCACGACCTCGAACAGCTCGGCCTGCTCGCCGCGCCGCATACCAGCGCAGGGCGCATGCCGACCGAAAGCGGCCTCAGGCTGTTTGTCGACGGGATGATGCAGGTGGCCGAGCCCACGCCTGAGGAACGCGCCGAGATCGAACGGCGGCTCAAGCAGCCCGGGCCGATCGAGCAGGCGCTCGAAGCGACCAGCGCAATCCTGTCCGACCTCTCGGCCGCCGCCGGCGTCGTCATGGTCCCCAGCCGCGAACCGCGCCTGTCCCAGATGAGCCTCGTCTCGTTGTCTCCCGGCCAGGCGCTTGCAGTGCTGGTAGGACAGGACGGCCATATCGAAAACCGCTTGCTCGATCTGCCGCAGGCCATGCCGCCTTCTGCGTTGGAGCAGGCCGGCAATTTCATTTCGGCGAGGCTTTCGGGCAGGACGCTTGCCGAGGCAGCACGGCTAATGCGCGAGGAGATCGCCTCGGGCAAATCGGAGCTCGACGAGGCGAGCCGGGACCTCGTCGAACGCGGTCTCGCCGTGTGGAGCGAGGATGCGGGCCGCCGCCCGGTGCTGATCGTGCGCGGCCAGGCCAACCTGCTTGACGAAGCCGCGCTGGGCGATGTCGAACGTGTGCGCCAATTGCTCGACGACCTCGAGAACAAGCAGTCGATTGCTACTTTGCTCGAATCCGCGCGTGAGGCGGAATCGGCGCGGATTTTCATCGGTTCCGAAAACCGGCTGTTCGCGCTGTCTGGTTCCTCGGTGATAGCTTCGCCTTACCGCGACCGCGAGGGGCGCGTGGTCGGTGTCCTCGGGGTAATCGGACCGACGCGGTTGAATTACGCACGGGTCGTCCCCATGGTGGACTTCACCGCCCAGTCTCTGGGCAGATTGATCGGTTAATTGGCAGCAAGAACAGACAGATAGTGACCATGAGTGACAAAAAGAAGCAGCCGCAGGACGAAGCCATTGCGGCAGAACTGGAAGGCGTGCCCGAGGAATTCCTCGACCGCGACGGTGACGGCGATGGCGAGGAATCGATTTCGGATGCGCTCGACCGCTTGCGGGCCGACCTCGAATCCGCACAGCAGGACGTGCTCTACGCCAAGGCCGACACGCAGAATGTTCGCCGGCGGCTCGAGAAGGAAGTTGCCGATGCTCGTACCTATGCGGTGACCGGGTTCGCCCGCGATATGCTGTCGATCGCGGACAATCTCGGTCGGGCACTTGATGCGGTTCCTGACGAATTGCGTTCGGACGAGAAATTCAAGAGCTTCGTGGCCGGGATCGAGGCGACCCAGCGCGAGCTCGACAAGGTCTTCGCGGCCAATGGCATCAGCCGCATCGCAGCAATGGGCCTCCCGCTCGACCCGAACCAGCACCAGGCGATGGTCGAAATTCCGACAGGCGACGCCGAGCCGGGCACGATCGTGCAGGAAATGCAGGCCGGCTACATGTTGAAGGACAGGCTGCTGCGCCCGGCGATGGTCGGTGTGGCCAAGAAGCCCGACTAACCCGCCAGCAGCGCCTCGATTTCTTCCGACGAGCGAAGATCGGCGAAGGCGAAGGCAAGGCTCGTGAGCGCCGCCGCATGCTCATCGTCGCTCAGCGCGGCATTGCCGTCGGTCGCGATGATCACCCGGTAATTGTGCTGCATCGCATCGCGCGCAGTGCTCTCGCAGCAGATATTGGTGACTGTGCCGCTGACCACGATTGTGTCTGCGCCTTGAGCCTTCAACCGGTCTTCGAGCGTCGATGTGCCATGGGTAAAGGCGCTGAAGCGCCCCTTTTCGACCAGCGCATCCTCCGGCTCGACCTCGAGTTCGGGCCATAGCTCCCAATAATGCGCGCCGCGCCGAAAGCCCTCGCGATGCGCATCCGACAGTCCGCCGAGCCGTTCCATCATGATCGACCAGCCCTGATCGACATCGTCGGGGGTCGTGTACTGGACGAAATAGTTCCTCCCGCCACTCGCCCTTATCGCCGCCGAGACCCGGTTGATCGCGCCAGAGATCGTCCGCGCCATCGGCACTTCGACCGGCGCACCTTGCTCGACGAAGCCGTTCTGCATGTCGATGATCACATGCGCCGTCCGGGCGGGATCGAGGCCCTCGAATACGTTCCTGATCCCGCCGCGGGTTGCGGCCAGCCGACCGAGGATAGCGTTGTGATCGACGTCATGCGGCATGGGTGGAGTCTCGCGATTTGAGCGGCAGGAATGGAAGGATCGAGCGGTAGCGATCGAGCCCGGGGGCCCCGGCGACGGTCCCGCCGCGCATCAGGGTGAAGGCGTGCCTCACGATCTCGGCCTGCTGTTCGATCCCGTAGCGTTCGAGCGGCCAACCGGGCTTCAGGCTGTAATCGTAGCGGCACCATGGGTGGCGGTGCAGGACCAGGAACCAATTGCCCTTGCGCTGGGCCTGCCAGACATGAACCATTTCGTGGATGAAATGGCCCTGCGACGCCAGGCCCGCCTGGCTGAAATCGTCGCAATACGACTGTCCGCCAGGATGAAAATAGAGGTGTCCGTCAGGCGCCATCGTCACCTTGCGGGGCTGGAACGGGAACCACTTCCGTCTGCGCAAGCGGACCTTTCCGCAATCGATCGCATTGCCGAAAACGCTCTGGACGAGCGAGATTTCACCGCTCGTCAGGGGCCTTTCTCCGCCAATGGGGCAGGCAGAAACCCCTGCACTCAAGCCTGTTTCCTCAGCGGTCATCCCCGGCTGCGCGAATTTCTGCCGGGAAGCTCAGCTTATCGCCGCCGGCGAAAGTCAGCGTTACTTCGGTCGTCCCGCCTGCCACAAGGCTGTCGTCGAGATTGTTGGCCATGACATGCATGCCGCCCGGCGCGAACGATATGGACTCACCCTTCGCGACGACCTGGTTCATCAGCTCGGTCATGATCGTCTCGCCGCCATATTCGGAATATTCATGCATCATGGCGCTTTGGGCGCCTGCGATGTGCACACCGCTCAAGGCCACGCGCGAGGGCGTACCATCTTCGCCATAGGCGATGTCGAAATAGAGAACGCCCGGGTTCCCCTTTACCGCGGGCAGGACCAGCCTAGCATTGGATACTGTCACGCCCGGGATGCCGTCCGGTGCCGCATCGGCCTGCTCGGCGGTGTCGCTGCCGCCGCCGCAGGCGGAAAGGCCAAGCATCGCAAGCGAAAGCGCGAGCGATCCAAGGATAGTGCTTTTCATCTTCATCCTCCCCTCGTTTCCCCGTTGAAATTGTAGTGTGGGCAATCCCTTGTGCCAAGGAAAACCACACCTATATCGCCCCGATGAACGAGCCGCCGAAGCGCTCTGCCCATCGGGGGAGCCCAAGGACGGCGTCCAAATCGAAGCACAGGATGGGATTTATGGCTAAAGTTATCGGGATCGACCTTGGTACCACCAATAGCTGCGTCGCAGTGATGGATGGCGGTAAGCCCAAGGTTATCGAAAATTCTGAAGGCGCGCGGACCACGCCTTCGATTGTCGCCTTCACCAAGGATGGCGAAAGGCTGATCGGCCAGCCGGCCAAGCGCCAGGCGGTGACCAACCCCGACAACACGATTTTTGCGGTGAAGCGCCTGATCGGGCGCCGTTTCGACGATCCCGTGACCAAGAAGGACACCGAACTCGTTCCCTACACGATCACCAAGGGCAAGAATGGCGATGCCTGGGTCAAGGCGGGCGGGGAGGATTACAGCCCATCGCAGATCTCCGCCTTCATCCTGCAGAAGATGAAGGAAACCGCCGAGGCCTATCTCGGTGAGACCGTCACCCAGGCCGTGATCACCGTGCCGGCCTATTTCAACGACGCCCAGCGCCAGGCAACCAAGGATGCCGGCCAGATCGCCGGGCTCGAAGTGCTCCGCATCATCAACGAACCGACCGCTGCCGCACTGGCCTATGGGCTCGAGAAGGACGAGGGCAAGACCATTGCGGTCTACGATCTTGGCGGCGGCACGTTCGACGTCTCGATCCTCGAAATCGGCGATGGCGTGTTCGAAGTGAAGTCGACCAATGGCGACACCTTCCTGGGCGGCGAGGATTTCGACAGCGCGATCGTCGAATATCTTGCCGACAAGTTCAAGGAGAAGGAAGGGATCGACCTGCGCAGCGACAAGCTCGCGCTCCAGCGGCTCAAGGAAGCAGCCGAGAAGGCCAAGATCGAGCTGTCTTCCGCGCAGACAACCGAGGTCAACCAGCCCTTCATCACCGCGCGCATGGAAGGCGGCACCTCGACTCCGCTCCACCTGGTCGAGACGATCAGCCGCGCGGATCTCGAAAAGCTGGTCGACAAGCTTATCCAGCGCACGCTCGATCCGTGCAAGAAGGCCCTGGCGGATGCCGGGATCGACAAGTCGGGGGTCGACGAGATCGTCCTGGTCGGCGGCATGACCCGCATGCCCAAGGTGCGCGAGACGGTTGAGAAGTTCTTCGGCAAGAAGCCGCATACCGGAGTGAACCCGGATGAAGTCGTTGCCATGGGCGCCGCGATCCAGGCCGGCGTCTTGCAGGGCGACGTCAAGGACGTGCTGCTGCTCGACGTGACCCCGCTGTCGCTCGGCATCGAGACCTTGGGTGGCGTGTTCACCCGCATGATCGATCGCAACACGACGATCCCGACTAAGAAGGCGCAGGTCTATTCGACCGCCGAGGACAACCAGCAGGCGGTGACGATCCGCGTGTTCCAGGGCGAGCGCGAAATGGCCGCGGACAACAAGCTGCTCGGCCAGTTCGATTTGGTCGGTATTCCTTCGGCGCCCCGCGGCGTGCCGCAGATCGAGGTCACTTTCGACATCGACGCCAATGGCATCGTCAACGTGTCCGCCAAGGACAAGGGCACCGGCAAGGAACAGCAGATCCGCATCCAGGCATCGGGCGGCCTCAGCGACGCCGACATCGACCAGATGGTCAAGGACGCGGAAAAGTTTGCCGAGGAGGACAAGGCCCGCCGCGCGGCGGCGGAAGCCAAGAACAACGCCGACAGCCTCGTCCATGCGACCGAAAAGCAGCTCGAGGAAAACGGCGACAAGATCGACTCCGATCTCAAAGCTCAGATCGAAACTGCCCTTGCCGCGACCAAGACCGCGATCGAAGGCGGAGACTCCGCCGAGATCGAGGCCAAGACCAAGGAGTTGACCGATCTTGCCATGAAGATGGGCCAGCAGATCTACGAGAAGGAGCAAGCCTCCGCCGCTTCTCCCGAAGCCGAGGCGGGGGATGCCGCCGCGGAGAAAGAGGAAGTGGTCGACGCCGAATTTTCCGAGGTCGATGACGAGAACAAGGGCTGATCGCCTGATGGATTGGAAGCCTGCCACCGGGGCCGCGCGCGCCGGTGGCAGTCCTCTTTAGGGCGGGGCGATGGCGACCGAAATCGACTATTACGAGCTGCTGCAGGTCGAGCGGACGGCGGACGACCGTACGATCAAGTCCGCCTATCGCAAGCTCGCGATGGAGTTCCATCCGGATCGCAATCCCGGCAATGCCGAGGCGGAAGCCAGGTTCAAGGCAATCAGCGAAGCCTATGATTGCCTGAAAGACCCCCAGAAACGCGCGGCCTATGACCGTTATGGCCATGCGGCCTTCCGCAATGGCGGCCCCGGCGGCTTTGGCGGATCGCGGGGCGGTGCCGACTTTGCCGATCTCGGCGACATCTTCGAGACTATCTTCGGTAACGCGTTCGGCGGCGGCGGGCGCCAGCAGCCGCGCCGCGGCGCCGATTTGCGCTACGACCTCGAAGTCACGCTCGAAGAGGCCTTTCACGGCAAGCAGGCGCAGGTCGAGGTGGAAGTCTCGGTCGCATGCGACACTTGCGGTGGTACCGGGGCCGAGCCGGGAACGGCGAGGCGCACCTGCAATTTGTGCAGCGGGCGCGGCAAGGTCCGGGCTCAGCAGGGCCTGTTCGTCATCGAGCGTCCGTGCCCCACCTGCCATGGCAATGGCCAGGTGATCGAGAAGCCGTGCCGCGAATGCCGGGGCGAGGGTCGGGTCGACGAAATGCAGGCGCTGGATGTCAACGTGCCGCAAGGCGTCGACAATGGAACTCGGATTCGCCTTGCAGGAAAGGGCGAGGCAGGTCCGCAGGGCGCTCCGCCTGGCGATCTTTACATCTTCGTCCATGTCAAGCCGCATGCCGTATTCCAGCGTGAAGGCACTGCGTTGTTCACCGTGGTCCCGATCAGCTTCTCGACCGCCGCGCTCGGCGGAAAGATCGAAATTCCGGGGCTCGACGGAGAGACAAGCGAAATCGAGATCCCGGCCGGAATCCAGTCGGGCAAGCAGTTGCGAAAGCGCGGGGCCGGGATGCCGGTGTTGCAGAGCCGCGGCCGCGGAGACCTTGTGGTCGAAATCAAGGTTGAGACTCCGACCAAGCTCACCAAGGAGCAGAAAGCAATCCTCGAACAATTCCGCGAGACCGAAACCGGCGAGGAATGTCCGGAGAGCGCGGGCTTCTTCGCCAAGATCAAGGGGGCCTTCGGCGGGTAATCCTGCCGCGGCATTGCCAATCGCAGGCACGCCAAGTACCGTATCCGCCCATCAGTCCATACTGGGGAGGGGAACTTCATGCGCAGGGCAGCTCTTCTATCCGCGATCGTGCTGGGCGGAGCCGTTTCGCTCGGTGTCGCCGCGCAGGACATGGCGGAGGTCGAGATCCGCGCGGTGGAGATCAAGCCGGGGGTCGCGGTGCTGTTCGGCAATGGCGGCAATATCGGCGTGAGCCACGGCCCCGACGGAACCTTCATCGTCGATGACCAGTTCGCGCCGCTGACGCAGAAGATCCAGGCCGCGATCGCCGGGCTGGGCGCCACCCCGGTCAAGTTCCTGGTCAACACCCATTGGCATTTCGACCATGCCGGCGGGAACGAGAATTTCGGTAAGGCCGGTGCGCTGATCGTGGCACAGGAGAATGTCCGCAAGCGGCTTGCGGAAGGCGGACTGGTCGCAGGAAACGATGCTGCGCCCGCGCCGAAAGAGGCGTTGCCGGTGGTCACCTACGATCATTCGGTTTCCTTCCACCTCAACGGAGACACGATCGACGTCATCCACACCGGCGGCGGGCACACCGATGGCGACAGCGTGATTTACTGGCGCAATGCCAACGTCCTGCACGGCGGCGACATGGTGCTCAGCACCGGCGGCTTCCCGTTCATCGATATCGGTTCCGGCGGCAACGTCTTGCGGTTGCTGGTTTCGCTCGATCAGATCATTGCCATGACCGATGCCGAGACCGTGATCATTCCGGGCCATGGCGAACTTTCGGACCGTTCGAAGCTGATTGCCTGGCGCGCCATGATTGCCACCGCGGTGGAACGGGTGGAAGCGCTCAAGAAGTCTGGCCAGACGCTCGATCAGGCCAAGGCGGCCAAGCCGGTTGCCGGCCTCGGCGCGCCGGGTTTCGTCGCCGAGGACAGTTTCGTGGAGGCGATCTGGCGCAGCCTCGAGGCCTCTGGCCGCTAACTCGCCTTGCCCAGCTTCTGCTGGATCTCGTCGCGCAATTTCGGAATCAGGGTCGGATCCTCCTTTAGCCGCGGCTCCTCCTCGTCGAGGATCGCGAGGAAGATCCTGAGCTTGAGATCCGCGCAATCATGTTCATCGGGTGACGCGTAGACCGAGGAACACACGAGATCGATCATCCGTTCGGCACCATGGAGCCGGCCCCAGAGATAATCGTTCTCGCGATAGGCGCGGCTGAAGAACGCCCCGAAATTGTAGAATTCGGTGCCGCGCAAGGTTGCGAAGGCACCACCCTCGCGGATCGAGACCGCATCGTCGGGAGAAATCCGGTCAACCTTGATCGGATCGAATTCGGTCAGACCTTCGTTGCGCATCAACGGGAGTGTGGCGACATCGTAAAACGGAAAGCCGAGATAGGCGAACAGGATCTTGCGCCTGAGCGGCTTGGGCATTGCTTCGAGCCCCGCGGCCATCTCTGCCTCGACCGAACGATCGAGCCCGACCAGGTCGCGCATCCGTTCGAGCGCATCGAGTGCCGCGCCGGGATTCTCGAGCACATCTTCGGCGACAGCGTTGAATTCGTCGCCAAGGCCGCTGGACCCTTCACGTTCGAAATAACGCGAAAGGGCGCGATAGATCATCTCGCGTCCGTCATCGCGGTCGGCATCGGTGATGTCTGGATCGTCTTCCCAGTCGCGCGACAGCCTGCGCGCCAGCAAGCGCAGCCGGCGAATGCGAAAGCCGATATCATGCGCTCTGAAGAAGGCGATCGCTTCGTCGCTTGCGCCTCCTTTGGCCGAGACCAGCGAAGAAAGACCGCGGGCATAGAGTTCCTCGCGCAGCCTATCGGCGATCGGTACTGCGTCGGGCAGGAGCAGGCCCGGCGCATGCGCTAGGATCAGTTGCGAAAGTCTTTCGACGATCCCCGCGAACTTGGCCTGGGCGTAGGAATGGAAGGCATAGCCGGCGCGCTCTGCCGCTGCCTGCTGGGCTTTGGCGCGCCAGGCATTGAGCCGCTTTGGCGTCGGCTGGTCGATAAAGAATGTCCTGCCGAATATCCTGTCGACCGTCCGCTCGACCTCGGGCCGCAGGGCATTGAGAATATGCCGCATCCGCTCGGCCTCGCGCGATTGCGCCTGGATGAGCTCGAGATTGTCGCGGATCGGCTGTTCGCGCGGGATCGAGGAGATCGATCCGAAAATGGCGCGGAAGAAGCCGACTTCGTCGCCATGCTCGCGCCCGGCGCGCATGCGCTTGTCCGGGCGGGGATCGATATAGACAAACCTTCGATCGACCTCTCTTTGGGCAGGCCGCCCCTGCAAGGCATTCATCGCTTCGGAAAACGGTGCGTTGACCAGCACCGAGCCATCGATCAGCGAGACATTGTCGAGATCCTGCTGGCGGATATGGGCGGGCATGACCCGTTCGAGGAAATGGTCGCGGGTTTGCCATTCGAGACCTCGCTTTATCGCCAGTTCGTCGATCTCGCCGATCTTCATGGGCGGGAAGGCGCCGGGAAAACTTGCGGTCGAACGCGCGGCGAAGGTCAGCTCCAGCGGATGGGCAAGCTGCAAACCGGCTGTTTCGGGTACCCGCGCCGTAAAGCCGATAGACAGCCGATGCTCGCTTTCGAACACGACCGGCGGGCTGTTGAGGCGCAACAATTCGAGAAATCCGTTGAAGTCGGTGGAAGTGACAAACAGGTCCAGCGGGTGCCCGGGGGGGAGCAAGGGCGACCCGCATGGCGCCTCGGCCATAGCCTTCAGGGCATCCGCCATCAGGCCCGAAAAGCCGATTCCGGAAAAGGGCGGGGCAAACCAGCGGGTCTTCACGAAGCGCGAGAGCTTCCGGCGAATCTGCTTGCGCATTTCGGGCGCAACCGATTCCGAGACGACATTGCCAGGCCGCGACAGCAGGAATTCGACCACCGGCGGTGCCCAGAATTTCGCGATCCTGGTCCACAATCGCGCCTCGGGATCGAGCAGCTTGTCGACGTCGGCACGGTCGAGCCACAGGTCGGTCAAGGGTTCGAGCGACTGGCCGGAATGGATCGCCTGCGCGAGGAATACGGCGTTTATTCCCCCCGCGCTGGCACCGGTCAGAATGTCCGGCAGGACCCTGAGGCGCAGATCCTTGCGATCGAGAATCCGGAGCAGCAATTCCTGGTAGACCGTTTCGGACCCCGCTTCGTGGCGCTCTCCCGAATGCAGCGCCCGGCTTGCCCGGGTCAGTTTCCACAGTTCCTTGGTAACGCCATGCATGTAGACGGCGAGGCTGACCCCGCCGTAGCAGATGAGCGCAATTCGCAGTTCCTTCTGACGCATCGCGGCTGTTTGGCGGCTTGAAACTACAATAGCAATTGCGTTCTATATTTGTTCCGGTTATGGATCGCCATGGCCAAGAGCAGGAAACAGTATATCTGTCAGGCATGTGGCGGAGTATCGCACCGCTGGCAGGGGCAGTGTCCGGACTGCGGCGAATGGAATTCACTCACCGAAGATGCCCCTGCGACGGTATTCTCGCAGAAGCACGATCTCTCGCGCGGGGGCCGGGCATTCGAGTTCACCTTGCTCGACAAGCCGGTCGCGGAACTCGCCCGCATTTCAACCGGGATCGCTGAATTCGATCGCGCGCTGGGGGGTGGTATTGTCCCTGGTTCCGCGATCCTGATGGGCGGCGATCCTGGTATCGGGAAGTCGACACTGCTGCTCCAGGCCACGGCGCAAATGGCGCGCACCGGCGATTGTGCCGTCTATATCAGCGGAGAGGAGGCAGCCGGACAAGTCCGACTGCGGGCGGCGCGGCTCGGACTGGCCGATGCTCCGATCAGGCTCGCCTCGGTCACATCGGTCAGGGATATCCTGACTACGCTCGGCTGCATGCAGTCGCCCAAACTGCTGGTGATCGATTCGATCCAGACGATGCATTCCGACCAGATCGAGGGCGCTCCGGGAACGGTGAGCCAGGTTCGCGGCTGCGCCTTCGAACTGATCCGCTACGCCAAGGAAAACGGCGTCGCGCTTGTGCTGGTCGGACACGTCACCAAGGACGGCAACATCGCCGGCCCCCGCGTGCTCGAACACATGGTCGATGTGGTGATGAGCTTCGAAGGCGAACGCAGCCACCAATACCGGATATTGCGGGCGCTCAAGAACCGGTTCGGGGCAGTCGACGAGATCGGCGTATTCTCCATGGAGCGCGACGGACTCGAAGAGGTTTCCAATCCTTCATCGCTGTTCCTGTCCGACAGTTGCGAACCGCTTGCGGGAAGCGCGGTGTTTCCCGCACTGGAAGGCACCAGGCCGGTGCTGGTCGAAGTCCAGGCCCTGATCGTTCGCTTGCAAAGCGGCGCGACGCCCCGGCGCGCGGTTGTCGGCTGGGACTCGAGCCGTCTCGCCATGCTGCTCGCTGTTCTGGAAGCGCGCTGCGGGTTGAGCTTTTCGTCTTCCGAAGTCTACCTCAACATTAGCGGCGGCTATCGCCTTTCCGATCCTGCCGCGGACCTGGCCGTTGCGGCGGCGCTTGTCTCCGCGATAGCCGAACGCCCGCTACCGATTCGCAGCGTGTGGTTCGGCGAGATCTCGCTTGCAGGGGAAATTCGCCCGGTTTCGCATATTGGACTGCGCCTTAAGGAAGCCGGTAAACTCGGTTTCGAACTCGGATTCGGTCCGCAGGATGCGGGCGATGGACCGGTTAATCTGCGCTACGAGACGATGGGCAGCCTGGCCAATCTCGTTGACCGGGTGATGGCGAGGGCATAATTCACCGTCAGATGACGGGTTTCGACTATATCGTTCTGATCATCATCGCAGTGGCTGCGATCGGTGGCTTCATCCGCGGGCTGGTGCAGGAAGTTGCCTCGCTCGCGGCTTGGGTGCTGGCTGTCTTTGCAATTCATTACATGCATACGGACCTGACGGTCTGGCTCAATCGCAACATCATCGAAACCCCAACCGGCGCTGCAATCCTGGCCTTCGCCCTGCTGCTCCTGATCCCCTATGCCGGGACCAAGCTGCTGGCCCGCCAGGTCAGCGAGAACGCAAAGAACTCGGTTCTGGGACCGGTCGATCGCGTGCTCGGCTTCGGCTTCGGCGCGATAAAGGGAGTGATCGTGGTGGTCATGGCCTTTTCGTTGCTCCTCCTGGGCTATCAGGCAAGCTGGGAAGCCGATGGCCGACCGGTCTGGATCTCCAATTCGCGCAGTTTTCCGCTCGTGAACGCCGGCGCCGACAAGCTGGTCCAACTGATCGAACAGCGCCAGGTCGAACTCGAGGCCAGCGACGATGTCATTCCCGGCGGGGCGGAATGAGCGCCGCCGAGCGGCTCTACACGCCCGAGCTGTTGTCGCTTACCCTGGAACTGGCCAAGTACCCCTACCGGGGCAAATACGCACTGCATGGGTCGGCTCGTTCCAGGAGCTGCGGCAGTACGCTCGCGCTGGGGTTGTTGCTCGACGACGAGCAGCGGATCGAAACGCTCGGCATGCAAGTCAAGGCATGCGCCATCGGCCAGGCGACAGCGGCGCTGTTTGCCGATTACGCGAGCGGGAAGCGCCTGGAAGAACTCGCAGCCTCCCGCCGCGAGATGGAATCCTGGCTTGCGGGAAGCGGGGCACGGCCCGACCTTCCGCGCCTGGAACTGATTGCGCCTGCCAGGGACTTTCCGGCGCGCCATGGCGCCATGATGCTTTCCTGGGATGCGGCGATCGATGCCCTTTCCAGCATGTCGTCAAACGGTTAGGTGAGGCCGCTCAACGCCGGGGGAACCATGCCACATGCCCGATAGCAGTCCAGCGCCTGCATCGACCAGGGAACCAAGCGCGAAGGAAATTCGGCTTGTCGTCGCCGCGTCCAGCGTCGGCACGGTGTTCGAATGGTACGATTTCTTCATTTACGGGACACTTGCTGCCCTGATCGGGAAGGCGTTTTTTCCTGCCGACAACGAAGTCCTGCAGATGCTGCTCGTCTGGGCGGGATTTGCCGTCGGCTTCGGCTTCCGGCCCTTGGGTGCAATCCTGTTCGGCTATCTCGGCGACCGGCTGGGCCGCAAATACACTTTTCTGGTCACCGTGACGCTGATGGGCATCGCTACCGCCGGGGTCGGGATGATCCCATCGGCGGCCTCGATCGGGATTGCCGCGCCGATCATCGTGATCCTGTTGAGAATCCTGCAGGGGCTGGCGCTGGGCGGCGAATATGGCGGCGCCACCACCTATGTTGCCGAACACACCTCGCCCGGCCGGCGCGGCTATTTCACCAGCTACGTCCAGGCATCGGTGGTAGGCGGTTTCGTCCTGTCGATCGGGATGGTCCTGCTGTGCCGGTTCCTCATTCCGCCGGACCAGTTCGAGGCGTGGGGTTGGCGCGTGCCGTTCCTGGTCTCGATCCTGCTGCTGGTGATTTCGCTCTGGATGCGGCTCAAGCTCAACGAGAGCCCAGTCTTCAAGGCCATGAAAGCGGAGCAGAAAATCTCAAGGAATCCGTTCGTCGAGAGTTTTACCTACCCAGGCAACAAGAAGCGGATTTTCGTGGCGCTGTTCGGCGTGACGGCCTGCCTTACGACGATCTTCTACTCGGCCTACTTCTCAAGCCTGTCATTCCTGAAAAGCATGCGAGTCGAGCCCACGACAGTCGAAATCCTTGTCGGGGTATCAGGCCTGTTGGCGATGAGTTTCTACGTCCTTGTTGGAAAATGGTCGGACCGGATCGGGCGCAAGAAGCCGATCATCGTTGGAAACATCCTCACCCTGCTGCTGATATTTCCCGCCTTCTGGCTGCTCGGCGGGCTTGCCAATCCGGGGTTGGCAGAAAGCGCGCGCGCTGCGCCTGTCGTTATCTCCGGCCCCGATTGCGAATATGCGCCTTTCAGCGATGCCCAGGAAACGCTGTGCGGCCGCCTGATGGAAGACCTTACCGCGAAATACATTCCCTACGATACCCGATATTCCGAAACGCTCGGACTGGCGGCAGGGGGAACCGTGCTTTCGCTCGACGATTATGCCTGGGACGATGGCGCCGCGCGCCGGGCCCAGCTCGAAGCCAAGCTGGGTTCTGCCGGCTACGATTTTTCGATCCAGCATCCGCCAATATCGAACATGCTCGGGATCGTGGCGGTCCTGCTGCTGTTTGGCCTGCTTTCCGCGCTGACCTACGGCTCGGTTGCCGCGTTGTTGACCGAGATGTTCCCGGCCAAGATCCGTTACAGCTCGATGTCGATCCCCTACCATATCGGGGCCGGCTATTTTGGTGGCTTCCTGCCGGTGATTGCTGGCTACATCGTCGCCAAGACCGGCGATGTCTATTCCGGCCTGTGGTACACTTGGGGCTTCGTGTTCTTTGCCGTGATTGTCGGTTGGTGGGGCCTGCCGGACGGGCCGCCCAAAGATTTCGAAGACCATGAGCCCGCCTGAACCGCCGCGCACTCTAAGGCTCAGGCTCGATGAAGACGCGCTGGCCGGAAACTGGCGCGCGCTCGACCGGATGTCGGGCACGGCCGCGACCGGCGCGGCGGTGAAGGCCGATTGCTATGGGCTCGGCGTGGCGCGCTGTGTCCCGGTCCTTGCCGCGGTCGGCGCGCGCGACTTCTTCGTCGCGCATTTCAGCGAAGTTGCCGCGCTTCTCAGGCATGTGCCAGCCGCACAGGTTTCGGTACTCCATGGTCCATTGACGCCCGATGATGTCGAATTTGCCAAGTCGACCGGCGTCCGCCCGGTGATCAACAGCTTGAGGCAGGCAAG
>NZ_DBNHSF010000172.1:0-20655 GCF_057143545.1 Candidatus Andeanibacterium sp. | reverse complement strand
AGGGTGGTGGTGGCGTCGAGATGGGCGAAGGAGGTCGCCGGCGCCGGGTCGGTCAAGTCGTCCGCGGGCACGTAAATCGCCTGGACCGAGGTGATCGAGCCCTTGGTGGTCGAGGTGATCCGTTCCTGGAGGTTGCCCATGTCGGTCGCCAGCGTCGGCTGGTAGCCCACCGCCGAGGGAATGCGGCCCAAGAGCGCGGACACTTCCGAACCGGCCTGGGTGAAGCGGAAGATATTGTCGACGAAGAACAGCACGTCCTGGCCTTCCTGGTCGCGGAAATATTCGGCCATGGTCAGGCCCGACAGCGCGACGCGGGCGCGGGCGCCCGGCGGCTCGTTCATCTGGCCGAACACCAGCGCCACCTTGGAGCCTTCCGAGGTCGGATTGCCGTCGGCGTCCTTGGCGATAACCCCGGCATCGAGGAATTCGTGGTAGAGGTCGTTGCCCTCGCGGGTGCGCTCACCGACACCGGCGAACACCGACACGCCGCCATGGCCCTTGGCGATGTTGTTGATCAGTTCCTGGATCAGCACGGTCTTGCCCACGCCCGCACCGCCGAACAGGCCGATCTTGCCGCCGCGCGCATAGGGCGCGAGCAGGTCGATCACCTTGATCCCGGTGACGAGGATGCTGGCTTCGGTCGACTGGTCGACGAATTTGGGGGCTTCGGCATGGATCGGTGCGTACATGTCGCTGCCGACCGGGCCCTGCTCGTCGATCGGCTCGCCGATTACGTTGACGATCCGGCCGAGCGTCTTGGGGCCGACGGGGACGGTGATCTGCGAGCCGGTGTTGGTCACGCTCTGCCCGCGAGTGAGGCCGTCGGTCGAATCCATCGCGATCGTGCGGACGGTGTTTTCGCCGAGGTGCTGCGCGACCTCCAGGACCAGCCGGTTGCCGTTGTTGTCGGTTTCGAGCGCGCCGAGGATCGGCGGCAGCTCGCCTTCGAAAGTGACGTCGACGACGGCGCCGATGACCTGGCTGATCGTGCCATTGGTGGTCTGGTTGAGGACGGGGGCGGTGGCCATGTTCGTTTCCTTGGCTGTGATATCCTAGAGCGCTTCTGCGCCCGCGATAATCTCGATAAGTTCGGTGGTGATCGCGGCCTGGCGGCTGCGGTTGTACTGGATCGTGAGCTTGTTGATCAGGTCGCCGGCGTTGCGCGTGGCATTGTCCATCGCGGTCATCGAAGCGCCCTGTTCGGAAGCGGCGATTTCGAGCAGCGCGCCGAACAATTGGGTCTTCAAATAGCGCGGCAGCAATTCGGCGAGGATTTCCTCCTCGTCGGGCTCGTATTCGACCGCTGCTCCCGATGACTCGGCGCTGGCGGGCGCGGGGACCGGGATGATCTGGTGAACAGTCGGTTCCTGCACCAGCGCCGATTTGAACCTGGCATAGTACAGGTGGGCGACGTCGAACTTGCCTGCCTCATACATCTCGACCAGTTCGGCGACGATGTCCTCGGCCTCGGCGAAGCCCGGATTGCGGACCTCCGCCGTATCGAAATGCCTGGCGATATCGTCCGGGAAATTGCGGCGGATCGGCGCGCGGCCCTTCTTGCCGATGAGGTAGAACTGGACTGTCTTGCCCGCGGCGATCAGTTCGCGCGCCTTGGCGGTCGCAGCCTTGACGATGTTCGAATTGAGGCCGCCGCACAGGCCCTTGTCGGTGTTGACCACCACCAGCAAATGCCGCTGGTCCGAACCGGTCCCGGCCAGCAGCCTGGGTGCGCCGTCACCCGAAACCTTGCCCGCCAGGCTCGCCATCACCGAAGCCATCCGCTCGGCATAGGGGCGGGCGGATTCGGCAGCGGCCTGCGCCTTGCGCAGCTTGGCCGCGGCAACCATCTGCTTGGCCTTGGTGATCTTCTGGGTCGATTTGACCGAGTTGATCCGACCTTTGAGTTCCTTGAGGGTAGCCACAGGCCTTCCTTATGCGAAGCTCTTGCCGAATGCGTCGAGCGCGGCGACCACCTTGCCCCGGGTGTCGTCGGTGAACTCGCCGCTCTCGCGGATCGCCTTGAGGACGTCCTTGTGCTTGTCGCGCATGTGCGAAAGCATCGCGGATTCGTATTCGGTCACGCGCTCGACCGGCAGGCCGTCGAGATAGCCATTGGTGCCGGCAAAGATCGACACGGTCTGCTCCTCGAACGGCATCGGGCTGAACTGCGGCTGCTTCAAGAGCTCGGTCAGCCGCGCGCCGCGGTTGAGCAGCTTCTGGGTCGAAGCGTCGAGATCCGAGCCGAACTGGGCGAAGGCCGCCATTTCGCGATATTGCGCGAGCTCGAGCTTGATCGAACCCGAGACCTTCTTCATCGCCTTGGTCTGGGCCGCGCCGCCGACGCGCGAAACCGACAGGCCGACATTGATCGCCGGGCGGATGCCCTGGAAGAACAGCCCGGTCTCGAGGAAGATCTGCCCGTCGGTGATCGAGATCACATTGGTCGGGATATAGGCCGAAACGTCGCCGGCCTGGGTTTCGATCACGGGCAGGGCAGTCAGCGAGCCCGCGCCATTGTCTTCGTTCATCTTGGCCGCGCGCTCGAGCAGGCGGCTGTGGAGATAGAACACGTCGCCGGGATAGGCTTCGCGGCCCGGCGGGCGGCGCAGCAGCAGCGACATCTGGCGATAGGCGACCGCCTGCTTGGAAAGGTCGTCATACACGATCACGGCGTGCATGCCGTTGTCGCGGAAGAATTCGCCCATCGCGCAGCCGGTATAGGGCGCGAGGAACTGCAGCGGGGCGGGCTCCGAAGCGGTCGCGGCGACGACGATCGAATATTCCATCGCACCCTGCTCTTCGAGCTGGCGGACGATCTGCGCGACGGTCGAGCGCTTCTGCCCGATCGCGACATAGATGCAGTAGAGCTTCTTCGATTCATCCTTGCCCGCATTGATCCCCTTCTGGTTGATGAAGGTGTCGATCGCGACGGCGGTCTTGCCGGTCTGGCGGTCGCCGATGATCAGTTCGCGCTGGCCGCGACCGATCGGAACCAGCGCGTCGAGCGCCTTGAGGCCGGTCTGCACCGGTTCGTGGACCGATTTGCGCGGGATGATGCCCGGCGCCTTGACTTCGACCCGGCGACGCTCGGCGGCCCCCCCAGATTCATTGGCGATCGGGCCCTTGCCGTCGATCGGGTTGCCGAGCGCGTCGACCACGCGGCCGAGCAGGCCTTTGCCGACCGGGACGTCGACGATCGTGCCGGTCCGCTTGACGCTGTCGCCTTCCTTGATCTCGGCGTCCGAGCCGAAGATCACGACGCCGACATTGTCGGCTTCGAGGTTGAGCGCCATGCCCTGCACGCCATTGGCGAATTCGACCATCTCGCCGGCCTGGACCTTGTCGAGGCCGTGGATGCGGGCGATGCCGTCACCCACCGAGAGCACGGAGCCGACTTCGCTGACCTGCGCTTCGGTCCCGAAATTGGCGATCTGGTCCTTGATAACCTTGGAGATTTCTGCGGCGCGGATTTCCATTGATTAGCCTTTCATCGAGCCTTCTGGCATACGGGCTTTCAGCCCTTCATCGCCTGCGCGAGGGAATTGAGACGGGTGCGGATCGAGCTGTCGATCCGTTTGGAGCCGATAGTGACCACGAGGCCGCCCAGCAGGTCGGGATCGACGCTGGTGCGCACCTTCACATTGCGGCCTTCGCGGGCCTTGAGCTTCTGTTGCAGCTTATTGACCTGGTCTTCGCTCAGCGGATGGGCGCTGGTGACCTGGGCGGTGACTTCGCCGCGTTGGGCGGCGGCGATCGAGTTGAACGCAGCGATGATCGCCGGCAGCTGCGAAACGCGGCGGTTCTGTGCCAACACGCCGAGGAAGTTGCGGGTCAGGCCGGTGAGTTCGAGCATTTCGCCGAGCGCAGCCATCGCCTTGCCGAGATCGGCCCGGCTGACCTGCGGGTTCCTGATCAGCGCCGACAGGTCGGCCGATTCGGCGGGCGCGGAGGCGAGCTTTTCGAGGTCGGCCTCGACCGCGGATACATTGCCCGCCTCAGACGCGAGCTCAAACAGCGCCGACGCGTAACGCCCTGCTAGGCTTGCCTGAATACCGGCGGAAATCTCCACGCGCGAAAGTCCTCTTGGATCCGAGAGAAACGAAACTGGCTGGCCAGCCGAAACGGGGTTGCGCAAGGCCTCCCCGGCAGGCTCGGCGCGCGCCTAGCATCGGGTTTGCTGCGATGCAACCCGACTCCGGCACAGATTTGACCGACTTTATTGCAAGCTCTGTTGCAGGGGATGCATCGATGCCTTCACTCCGCCGGAAATTCGGCCGGAGCGCAGTCGTACACCAGCCGCTCGTTGGGGCTGGCGGGCAGCATCGCGGCGAGGATTGCCTGGTTGCTGCCGAGCTCGCGCGCGGCGCCTTCGCCCGCGCCGCCGCATTCGGGCGCTCTGTATTGCCCGCGGGCTTCGCGCAGGGCGTCCATTTCGCCGCGGCTCAGGAGATAGCGTTCGACCCGGTATTCGCGGCTGTCCGGATCGAAGGAGGCGACCGACACCGCCGCCTCGTCGTTGGGGACGAGGATCCGGGTCCAGCGCCCGTCGGACAGGCCATACTGGGTCCGGCCATTGACGCAGCCATCGTCCGACCAGGTCAGCGGGACGTCGTCGACGCTGCCGCCGGTGATCCGGCTGCGCCCGACATTGACCACGCACACCAGCGCGAGATCGGCCGCCTGTTCGATCACGCCGCTGGGCCCTTCATCGGGTTCTTCCTTGCTCGCCAACGCTTCGTTCACGCGCTCTTCGATCGTATCGAATCCGGGCCGCATCAGCCACGAAGCCAGGGCCCCGACGATCGCCAGCGCGGTGATCCCCCCGGCGATCCTGAGCTTGCGCTGGTCCTCTTCCTGGCGAGCGAGCCAGGTCGCGTATCCTCCGCCGAGGCCGGCCAGCAGCAGGATGAAAGCCAGCATCATCCCATTCTCGCGCTCCGAAATGACCTCGAATTCGGCGGAACGCCGTGCGAGGCTCTCGCGCTGCTGCTGGAGCGAACGCTCGGCTTCGGACTGGCGCTGCGCCGCGAGCATCTCGCGCTCGGCGCGCAGGCGCTCCTCGGCGTCGACATCGGCGAGCGAGCGGCAGGGCAGGCCGTTGACCTGCGGGGCGATGTCGTTCTTGCGCAGGAAGGGCAACAATTCGCGGGTCGAAACCGCGAAGTAGAATTCGGAATCCGTGCCTGAGGACTCCGTGCCGAAACTGTTGACCCCGACCACGCGCCCGCAAGTGTCGAGCAGCGGACCGCCGCTCGATCCCCTGGCGATCGGCGCGGTGTGGAGGATCGTGTCGAATTCGCGGGTCGGGCGGCGGCCCGAGAGGAAGCCCTGGCTCTTTACCGGCGGCTGGGGCATGAAGATCTCGCGATTGTCGAGCCCCTGGGCCCGGTCGACATTCATCGGATAGCCGACCGAAGTGACCTGGCCCGAATCGGCGCTGGCATTGCCCGCAATGGTCAGCGGCGGGAGGTTCATCGGCGAAGTCGTGGCGAGCAGGGCCAGGTCGTTCCTGGGCGAGTAGTCGAGGATGCGGCCATAGATCGCATCGCCGCCATCCGAAGGGACGATCCCGATCGAAATGTTCCGGTTGCCCCGCGCCTCGGCGATGACATGCGCGTTGGTCACGATTTTTTCGGGTGTCACGGCAAAGCCGGTCCCATGCGAGAGAGGATAGAGCTCGCCGTCCTGGTCTTCGATCACGATGATCCGCACCACGCCGCGCGCGGCCGCGTCGATATCCGCCGGGTCTGCCTTCGCGGGCGACAACGGCAATACGCATGCGGCGAGCAACGCCAGCGCAAGGCCCGCCAATCGTCCGGAAATCATTTCGAATTGCGTGGTCACGAATGCCCTTCTCGCCCGCCTTGTGTTTGAGCGCAAGAATCGGGACGCAATTATGAATTCACCCGGTTAATGTGTCCTGCATGAAGATCACCGACCCGAAACGTATCGCCAATATGTCGGCGGCCTTTGCCGGACACGATCGCTCGCAGGACGGGCGCTTCGTGGTCGCGGTCAAGACCACCGGAATCTATTGCCGCCCCAGCTGCCCCGCGCGCAGGCCGAAGCCCGATAACATCGCCTTCTACAGCGATTGCGCGGCGGCCGAAGAGGCAGGATTCCGGCCCTGCAAACGCTGCCGCCCCGACGAGGTGGCACGCGACGAACAGGCGGTGCTGGCCGCGCTCGAGGCGATCCGGAAGGCCGGAGAGCCGGTACCGCTTGAGCGGCTGGCGGCAATCGCATCCTATTCGCCGGGGCATCTGCAGCGTGTGTTCAAGCGCATGGTCGGGCTATCGCCCGCCGCCTTCGCCCGGGCCCTGCGCGACGAACGCGCGCGCCAGGCGCTCTCGGACGAAAGCCGGGTCAGCGACGCGATCTACGATGCGGGGTTCGAAGCGCCCTCGCGATTTTACGATTCACTCAAGGGGAGGCTGGGCATGGCGCCATCGGCATGGGTCAATGGTGGGGCGGGAGAAACGATCCGCTGGGCGGTGGTCGAGACCTCGCTGGCACCGATGCTGGTGGCCGCGACCGCCAGGGGCGTGTGCCGGCTGTCGTTCAACGAGGATGGCAGCGACCTCGCCCGGCGCTTTCCCAAGGCCAAGCTGGTCGAGGGTGGAGCCGAGTTCGCCAAATTGCTCAAGCAGGTGATCGCGGCCGTCGAAACGCCGGGGACCGGCGGGGATATCCCGCTCGATGTCCGGGGGACGGCGTTCCAGCAGGCGGTATGGGCCGAGCTCCGCAAGATCCCTGCGGGAGAGACGCGTTCCTATTCGGAAATCGCTGCTGCGGTCGGTAAGCCCAAGGCGGTGCGCGCGGCCGGCAGCGCCAACGGCGCCAACAATGTCGCGGTGCTGATCCCATGCCACCGGGTGGTGCGCGCTGACGGATCGCCGGGCGGCTATGCCTATGGCGAAGCAATCAAGCGGGAATTGCTGGAGCGGGAGAAGGGCGTATCCCGAACCTGAACAGAGGGTAACAGGGTAACACAGACCAGAAGATAAAAACTGTTCTGCCGTGCGAAGGGGCGACCGGGCCGCCATTGGGCCGGGAATCATCGACCATGTGAAAGAGCCGCTGGCATGATGGCAGCCTGCGGCGATGTGGGAAAATGGCAGCTTAGGGCACGAAGCGGAAATCTGCCTTACTGCCTGCGATCGGAACTCATCCGTGATAGTCAGCTGTGTCTGAAAGTCTGTTTGCATCTTAGGCTCTTGATAATGGGCCCGCTGCTGCTGGAATTCGAAGAAGGAGGAATTCGAGTGCGGTTGTCCGGAGCCATAGCGTCGTGTGCAATCGAGCTGAATTCTACAATTTGTTCCCAAATTTCAGAAAACCTTCCATTATTTTGGAAAATGTTCGGGAGAATATATTTCGTATCAATTTTCAAAACAATGAACTATAAATACGAAGATTCTTTTGGATAAGATTCGAAAGTTCGACTTTCAGGGATGGTGCGCAGTGCAAAAGCCTGAATTCCATGAGCGAATCCTCGATCTCCATAGCCAGCGCTTCAAGGCATTCGAGGGCGAGGTCGTGCGCAAATCCAAACTCAGAGAGCGTGCGCAAGAACTTGAAAGCGCTCGGAGTTCGCGGCGCGAGGCGTTCATGAAGCGGCTCGGTGTTGACGCCAAGCTGATGGACGCAGAAGAGAAGAGTGATTTCGAGTACGAAGGCAAGGCGCTGGAGGCATTTCTCAAAGAGTCCAGGGCGGCACTAGCGGCTCGCGAGAGCATGCGGGCCATGGATGCGCAATGGGCAGCTGACCGGACGGCATTGCTGGGCGAAGCGCACCATACGGTGTTGACCGCTTACGCTGCCGATATCTATTCGATTTCGGCGGATTCATTTGAGGCGAACACCGGCGAGTCAGGCGCTGGCGCCATCAATTCCGGGTGGATCTTCCCCGACGACCCCTCCCACATCAGAATCAAGGATGGCGGCCATGTCGGGACGAAATGCTTTGAAGCCTATGCGGAAGGGCCTGAACCCGAGTTTTCGGTCCATTTCTGTTTTGTGCCGGCCGCTACAGCAACGTATGAGATGACTGCCGTGTTGGCCTTCCATGGATTCTATGTGTTGAGGTCGAACGACAGCTGGTGGAATTGCCGACATGCGCATGCGAGGCTCAACGTTTCGATGAACGTTAACCAGTACGTCGATCATGGCTGGCGGAGTTTTCCTCCCCTCATCGATCGATATGAGCAGAACACCGAAGAGATCGTGAGCTTCGACCGTACCGAATTTTTCGACTACAGGGCTGTGCTCAGGACGGGCGATCCGGTGGTTGTGACGGTAAGAGGTAAACTGGATGCCTTGGGCGTCGGAGGTCACACCTATGCCGAATTGAACTTTGAGGCAGGAACAGCAAATTACATCTGGCCGCTTTTTCTCTCGGTAAATCAGATTTGATTTTTGGAGGAATTGTGGTGACCGCAATTCTGGCAGGAGACTTCCAGGATTCTGCTTCGATCGGTCTGGAATTCGAGTGTGAGTTTCACTAGCCTCTGCAATAGGCCGTTAGCCGTCATTGGCTTCAGCCCAGCTCCCTCGCCAGGCGTACAAACTCCCCCACGCTCAGCGTTTCGGCGCGGCGCTGCGGATCGATCCCCAGGGTTTCCAGCGCCTCCAGGGCGCCCGGCAGGCCCTTGAGGCTCTGGCGCAGCATCTTGCGGCGCTGGCCGAAGGCGGCCTCGGTGACGCGTTCGAGTATGCGCGCCGAGACTCCATCAGGCATTTCGCCCGGCGTCACATGGACCACGGCGCTCATCACCTTGGGTGGCGGGGTGAAGGCGCTGCGGTGGACCTTCATCGCCAGCTTCGCGCTACTGCGCCACTGGGCCAGCACCGCCAGCCGGCCATAGGCGCCGCTGCCGGGGCCGGCGACGATACGCTGCGCAACTTCAAGCTGGAACATCAGAGTCAGGCTCGCCCATTGCGGGGGCCATTCTTCCCCGGAGAGCCAGCCGGTGAACAGCGCAGTGCCGACATTGTAGGGCAGGTTCGAAACGATGTGGAACGGCCCCGCTATCCCGTGATCGACCTTCATCGCATCGCCTTCGAGCACCCGCAGCCGGCCGGGAAAGGCTTCGCCGAGTTCGGCCAGTGCGGGAAGGCAGCGCCGGTCCATCTCGATCGCGGTGACATTTGCCCCGGCGCGCAACAGGGCGCGCGTCAATCCGCCGGGGCCGGGCCCGACTTCGAGCACCTGCCGGCCGGCGAGCGATCCCGGGATGGCGGCGATCCGGCCCAGCAATTGCTCGTCGAGCAGGAAATTCTGCCCGAGCGCCCTGGAGGCGGACAGGCCGTGGTGCGCAATCACCTCGCGGAGGGGCGGGAGGTTCACCTGGCGGCGCGCGCCATGGCTGCATCGCCCGCCATGCGGAACGCCGCGATCGTCGCCCCGGGGCTGGCCCGGCGCTGGCCGGCGATATCGAAGGCGGTGCCGTGGTCGGGCGAAGTGCGCACGATCGGCAGGCCGAGCGTCATGTTGACCCCGCTATCGAAATCGAGCGTTTTCAAGGGGATCAGCGCCTGGTCGTGATACATGCAGATCGCCACGTCGTAGGTCGAACGAAGCTGCTCGGTGAACAGCGCATCGGCCGGGTACGGCCCGCTCGCGTCGATCCCCTCGGCCCGCAGGCGTGCGATCGCGGGCGTGATCACCTGCGCTTCCTCGTGCCCGAAATTGCCCTTCTCCCCGGCATGCGGATTGAGCGCGGCGAGCGCGAGGCGCGGCTCGGCAATCGCGAAATCGCGCTGCAGCGCCTGCGCGACGATCCGGCTCTTGGCCACCAGTTCGTCGACATTGAGCAGTTCGGAAACCCGGCACAGCGGGACATGGACGGTGACCGGAACCGTGCGCAAATGCGGCCCGGCCAGCATCATCACCGCTTCGTGTTCGGCAATGCCGCAGGCATGGGCGAGGAATTCGGTCTGCCCGGGGAATCTGAAGCCGACCGCGGCCAGCAGCGCCTTGGACACGGGCGACGTCACCAGCGCCGAGGCCTCGCCTTCGATGGTGAGCTTCGTGGCTGCCTCGAGCGAAGCGAGTGCCAACGTTGCTCCGTCGGAATCGGGTTCACCGGGAGCATATTCGCCGTCGAGCTCTCCAAGTACCGGCAACACATCGGCAAAGGCATCCGCTGCCTCGCCGGGCGAGGCGATGGACCCGACCGTCAGGTCGAGCCCGCGCTGCCATGCCGCTGCCGCGAGAATGCTTGCGCCGCCGGCCACGAAGAACGGCGGGAGGCCCAGCGTCTCGCGCTGGGCCCATGCCTCGCACAACAGTTCCGGCCCGACTCCGGCGGGATCGCCGAGCGAGGCCGAAAGCGGTTTCATCCCATGATCCTAATTATATTCGATGATCGCATCGCGCCGCAGGTCGCGCAGGTAACGCTGGGCACGCTTGTCGATCCGCTCGTTTTCGAGCTGGTCGCGAATTTCGGAGGAGCTGGGCGCATTGTCGACCTCCGGATCGTCGCGCCCGCACAGCATCAGCACGCGCACCCCTTCGTCCATCGAGCCGAAGGGCGGCGTCGACTGTCCGACCTGCAGCGCGAGGACCATTTCCTGCACCTGGGCCGGCAATTGCCGGGCCGAAATCTGGTCATTGGAAACAACATCGGCGCCGATCTGCGCGGCAACCGAATCGGCCCCGCCGCATCCGCGCATCTGCTGGATGCCGGCAGTGAATTCGGCGAGCCTCGCCTCGGCCTGGGGCACCGTCATGCCTTCGGGGAAGGCGATCGAGATCTGCTTCAGGCTCAGCACCGCGTCGCGCGGATCGGCGGTCAGGATCTGGCGCCTGTCGATCAGCAGCATGATCGTGAAGCCGCCCGGGATCTGCACCGGTCCGACCATCTGACCGGGCTGCATCTGCTGCACCACAGTAGCCATCTCGGATGGCAGCACGCCGAGCCGGACCCAGCCAAGATCGCCGCCAACCGCGGCCGTCGACGCTTCGGAGAACTGCCTGGCATAGGCTGCGAAGCTCCCGCCGCGGCGCAATTGTTCGACGATCCGCTCGCCATTCTCGAACACCGCTTCCTGGGTCTCGGGGGTCGCCGAAAGGTAGATCTCGGCCAGCCGGTATTCTTCGGTGCCTTGTGAATCGCGCAGGCGCTTCAGCACTTCCTGCACTTCCTCTTCGGAGACGTTGACGAACAGGCTCATCCGCTGGACCAGTCGCTGCCAAGCCATTTCGCCCTGGATCTGCCGCTGGAGCGATCCGACCGACGACCCGATCATTTCGAGATATTCGGCCATCTCTTCCGGATCGAAGCCGTTTTGCGCAGCCACGTTGTTGTAGGTCTGCCGCACCTCGTCGGCCGTGACCTCGAGCTCCTGGGCGGCCGCTTCCTGGATCTGCAGCGTCTCGTCGATCAAATTGCGCAGCACCCGCATCCGCAATTCCTGCAATTCCTCGTCGGAAATTTCGACGCCCTGGTTGGCGTCGAGCACCAGCGCGACCCGCTGGTTGATGTCGGTCTGGGTGATGACATAGCCGTTGACCTTGGCGGTGGCGGTGCGCAGCGCCGGGTCCTGCTGTCCGAGCATCACGATGTCTTCCGGCAGGTTGAGCGGGTCGAGGCTCGCGGTCTGCTCGGTCTGGGCCTTGAGGCCGACCGGGGCCGCGGCCGCTATCAGCGCCATGGCGATGACCGCGATCGCCGCGCGGACGGAACTGAAACCTGGTCTTGCCGTTCTGATCACTCGATATTTCCTGTCTGTGGCCCTGTTGCAGGCCCTGAAAACTGGCGCCCGCTTGGCTATTGGCGGCTTAACCAAAGCTGAGTTTCGGGCAATGATGGGCGCGGATAGCGTGTTTGCTCATTTCTGCCAACTCGCCATCCTGCGGGTGGCGGCCCGCCGCCTAGAATCCGAGATTCTTGAACGCCAGGTGGACCTGGAACGTGTTCCCCCGGCGGGCATCGCCGCTGGCGATATAGTCGCGCCGCCAGGTCAGCCCCAGTTCGAGGCAATCGTCCGAATAGGCGAAGCCAAGCCGGGTGCGGAGCGGCTCGAACCCGTCGGAGGTGAGGGTCGGGTCCTCGTCGCGATCGGTGAGATTGATCACCGCGGCGCCGAAGATCGACCAGCGATTGTCGATCGCCGCACGACCGGCGACGCGCAGCTCCTCGCGGTCCTGCAAGTCCTCCAGCGAAGCGATGTCGCGATTGAGCCGCAGATAGCCGATTTCGGCATAGGTCTTGCTGGAACCGACGGTGGCGTCGAACTCGTTCCGGCGGACAGCGAGATTGTCCTTGTCGAGCCGGAAGCGGTGGGTGACTTTCACGAAATCCTTGTAGCGGACCTCGGTCCTGCCGACCCAGTCCGAGAGCCGCTCGGACAGGCCGGTTCCGTCGGGCAGCAGGACGCGCTCGGAAGTCAGGCGGTAGGACTGGCCGATCGTGGTCTTGATCCTGATATCGGAGGCGGTGAATTGCCAGTCGAGGCCGTAGGTGAAGCGGACCCCGTCCTCGATCCGGTCGTAGCCCGGAAACCGGTTGAGCGCGAAGAGGTTCGAATCCTCGAGATCGATTGCGCGGGCATCTTCGTTGGGGACATCGAGATTGCGGATTTTGGGGCTGGCGACAATTTGTATCCGCGGCGTCAGCACCTGTGTTCCGCCAAGGAATTTCCCGACGAAGGGCCACTTCACATCGACCGCGCCGGTAGCGACCCCGCGCGCCTGCCAGCCGGGATTGCCGCGATAGACTTCGGTCGCTGTCAGCAGGTTGTCGGAAGAGTGATAGACGTCGCCGCGCACCAGCCCGGTTACCGTGACCTCCTGGCCCATGCCGGTAATGCGCCGCAAATCCCAGCGGGCGCCGGCAAAGGCGCGCTGCGTGTCCTGCCCCTCGGTGCGGGTGATCGCAAGGCTGTTCAGCTGCAGCTCGACCTTGCCGCCGAGCAGCGGATCGTCGATCCGCCGGCGATAGTCGATCAGCGGCAGGGCAAGCGGGACCTGGCCTTGCGGATCGCCGAAACGCAGGGTCTGGGTGGCCCAGCCGGAAATCGAAAGATAGGAGTTCTCGTCGATCCGCTCGAGATTGAAGGTGGAGCGCAGGCGATCTTCCCGGCTGATGTCGTAACGCCGCAGGAAGGTCCGGTCGGAGGCGATACGGGCGGAGGCCGTCAGGCTCCATTCGGGCGAGAATTGCCATTTCCCGTTGGTGAACAAATAGCCGCGCCAGTCCTGCTGCTGGGTTCCAGGCTCGGGGCCGATCGGGATTCTCGCGCTGCGCGTGGCATAGCCGGTGACCTGGAAGGCCCCTTCGTCCAAGAGCGCACGATACTGCGCCGAGAACATCGGCGGAGCCTCGGTATAGACGTAGACCTTGCCGGTCAGGTCCTGGTTGTCGGCCAGCCGGAGGTAATATCCCTGACTGATTTCCAAGCCATTGGAATCGGAAAAGCGCAGATCGGGCACGGTGAAGCCGGAAATCGCCCTGCCGTCGGTGGTGACGACCAGCCCGGGCAGGGGGACGATCCGTTGCCCGAAAATTTCCATGGTGGCACCCTTGAAGCGGACCCGGTTTGCCTCGGGTTCGTAGATCACCCGCTCGGCCACGATCCTCCAGCTCGGGGTCTTGGGGCAGCCATTCTCGTCTTCGACCGCGCAAGCCGAATAGCTGGCATAGGCCAGTTCGACATTGCCATCTTCGCCGCGCATGCCTTCGCGCGCGGCGATCCGCCCCCCTTCGCGCAGGGCCAGCAGCATATTGTCCATGGCCCCCAGGCGCAGGTCGTCGGTGAGGGTAAGATTGTCGGTGTAAAGGACATTCCCGTCGCCATCGACATAACGGATCGAACCGGAGGCGGTGACCTGGCCGGTCTTCCGGTCCCAGCTGACCCGGTCGGCGCGAACCGAATGTTCGCCGCTGCGCAGGATGACATTGCCTTCGGCGGTAACGACATCGTTGTCCGTGTCGTAGCTTAGCTGATTGGCTTCGAAGGCAATCTCGCGCCGCCCGTCGACCTCCGCTTGCGCCGCGGCTTCCGCCCCGGACTGCTGCGCCCCTGCCGGAAACGACCAGCAGGCGGCCACCAGGCCGAGCATCACGCCACCGGCACGGATGGCGGGCAAGCGGCGAATTCTGGCTTGCAGCGGGAGCTGCGGGAGAGGGAGCATGGCTTGCCTATCGCACTGGTCCGCCCTAACTGCAACGCCACGGTTTACATACCGCATGACCGTAGCGCCAGGCGGCGCAATCCAGACCAGTCGGAGTAAACATGAAGATTTCCTTTCGCGAACCCGATGAAGCTTCGCGTCCGCGCGTCCAGGCAATCGTGGTCGACCAGGATTCGTTGCCCCAGGGGCTTGAGACCCCGATCGTCCAGGGAGCGTCGGCCGCGCGCTTTTCCGGCAAGGCGGGGCAGGTATTCGAAGGTTTTGTCGAGCGCGACGGAAAGCTGGTCCGGGTGGCCCTTGCGGGCGCCGGCAAGCCGGACGACAAGGGCCGCAAACTGGCGCTGGAGCGGGCGGGCGCGGCCATAACCGCGCGCTTCCTGCGCTCGGGAGAAAAGGAACTCTTGCTCGATCTTGGCCAGGCATCGCTTTCGCCGGAGGACGCAAGCGGCGTCCTTGTCGGTCTCTCGCTGCGCAGCTGGCGGCACGATGTCTATCGCACCCGGCTGAAGGACGAGCAAAAGGCGACACTCGAACAGGCATTCGTGGTTGGGGAACCCGCTGGGACCAAAGGCGCATTCGCAGTGGAACAGGCGGTTCTCGAGGGTGTGGCCTTCACTCGCGAACTGGTCGTCGAGCCGGCCAATGTCATTTATCCGGAAAGCTTCGTCGAACGGTGCAAGCGGCGGTTCGAGGGGACCGGGGCCGAACTCGTCGTGCTGGACGAGAAGGAGATGGCAAAGCTCGGCATGGGTGCCCTGCTTGGCGTCGGACAAGGCTCGGCACGAAAGCCCCGCCTGCTCGCCATCAAATGGATGCACGGCAAAAAGCAGGACGCGCCGCTTGCCCTTGTCGGCAAGGGCGTGACCTTCGATACCGGCGGGATATCGCTCAAGCAGCCCGCCGGCATGGAAGACATGAAGTGGGACATGGGCGGTGCCGGAGCGGTCGCGGGAGCCATGCTCGCGCTCGCCAAGCGGAAGGCAAAGGCCAATGTCGTCGGTGTTTGCGGCCTCGTCGAGAATATGCCCGATGGCAAGGCCCAGCGCCCGGGCGATATCGTTACCACGATGTCGGGGCAGACCGTCGAAGTGATCAACACCGATGCGGAGGGGCGGCTGGTGCTGTGCGACGCGCTGACCTGGACCCAACGCGAATTCAAGCCCGCGCGGATTGTCGACCTGGCGACGTTGACCGGCGCGATAATCATCTCGCTGGGCCACGAACATGCCGGCATGTTCAGCAATAACGACGAGCTTGCCGGAGACCTGGCCGAGGCAGGGATCCAGGTTGGCGAAAAGCTGTGGCGGATGCCGATCGGCCCCGAATACGACAAGCTGATCGATAGCCCGATCGCGGACATCAAGAATGTCGGGCCTCGCTGGGGCGGCTCGATTACTGCCGCGCAGTTCATCCAGCGCTTCATCGAGAACGATACGCCCTGGGCCCATCTCGACATTGCCGGCATGGTCTGGGCCGAAAAGCCCGGCGCGACCTGGGACAAGGGCGCAACCGGTTTCGGGGTAAGGGTGCTCGATCGCTACATTCGCGACAAATGCGAAGGGTGAATTCGCACCCTCAAACAGCGGAGCGGCAGGGCGGGCCATGAATCCTCCAATGGCGAAGCGATAGGGTGACCGGAATGCGTGTCGACTTCTACCAGTTGAGCCGCGACCCGGCGGAAAACGTGCTGCCCCTGATCGCCCGCAAGGCCCTGGCGGATGGCGAGCGCTTGTTGGTGGTTTCCTCGGATTCGGCGCAGCTCGACCGAATCGACAGGCAACTATGGGCGCTGCCAGGGGCATTCCTTGCCCATGGCAAATCGGGCGACAGGCACGAGGAACTCCAGCCGGTCCTGCTCTCGCAATCCTGCGAAGCCGCGAACGGCGCGAAGCTGGTCGCCTTTGCCGATGGCAAATGGCGCGATGTGGGAACCGGATTCGACCGTGCCTTCCTGCTGTTCGACGAAGCGGGTCTCGAGGGCGCGCGCGCTTGCTGGCGCCAACTCGGCGAGAGCGAAGACAATGAACGCCGCTTCTGGAAGCAGGACGCAGGCAAGTGGATCGAAGGGCCATGAGGCTGGCTTCGCCGCGCGTGGCCGTATAGGTATCGGCGGCGATCCCGACGGAGGGCAGGATGAAGAAGATTGTGACAATCGCTGCGGCGTTGGTGCTCGCGGCCTGTGGGTCCGAGCGATCCGGTACCATCGAGACCGGGGATGGCGACGTGGGCTATACGGTCGACAATGCCGGCGGGGCAACCAGCACGACCCTCACCTCCGATGAAGGCGAGGTGACGATAACCAGCGGCGCCGGGCAGACGGTAGACATGCCCGATGGTTTCTCCGTCTATCCCGGGTCGACGATCGTGAATTCGAGCCAGGTCAGCCATGCGGATGGATCGGGCGTGCGCATCGAGATGCAGACCGGCGACAGCGCGGAACAGGCGATCGCCTATTATCGCAAGCAGGCCGCAGACCAGGGCATCGCGATTTCGACCGAGGTCACCAACAACAATACGAGGATGATGGCCGGCGAAGGCCCCGATGGCACCACGCTGTCAGTGACCGCGATCGAGGGCGAAGGCGAAACAACCGTCAACCTGATGGTCGCCAGGGGCTTCTGAATACAAGGGACAAGGCTTGCGGGCCTGACGCCGGGCCGCTAGGGGCGCGCGCGAAAACGATTAACCCGCATTATCGCAAGGAACCTCAGCCATGGCGGTCACCCGCACCTTTTCGATCATCAAGCCCGATGCCACGCGTCGCAACCTGACCGGCGCGATCACCAAGATGCTGGAAGAAGCCGGCCTCAGGGTCGTCGCCTCGAAGCGCATCCACATGACCCGCGAGCAGGCGGAGGGCTTCTATGCCGTGCACAAGGAACGTCCGTTTTACGGCGAACTGTGCGATTTCATGACCAGCGGCCCGGTCGTGGTGCAGGTCCTCGAAGGCGAGGATGCGGTCAGGCGCAATCGCGACGTCATGGGTGCGACCAATCCGGCCGACGCGGCCGAGGGCACGATCCGCAAGGCCTTCGCCGAATCGATCGAAGCCAATTCGGTCCACGGGTCGGACAGCGACGAGAACGCGAAAATCGAGATCGAATTCTTCTTCAGGCCCGAAGAGATCGTCGGCTGATCCAGTCAGCGGGCCGTTCGCGAGCGCCAGAAGTCAAGCGGTCTGGAACTGCCGCATCTGGATTCGATGGCCGGCATGCGGGGTCTGATCCGACCGGCGCTGTTCGGCCTGCATCGACCGCTGCGCTTCGGGGGTCAGTTTGAGGCCGAGCGCGCGATAGACTTGCGCGATCTCGCCTTCCCAATCGTCTTCCAGCGCGGCGAAGTCGACCCGGGCGACGCGCCCGTCGAATGTCGCGAGCGCTTCGTCCATCCGCCGCTGCCGTAGCGCGATCTTGCGGTCCCATTCGCGCTTGATCCAGGCGTAATCGACCTCGTCCGACTGGATCGTCATCTGGTTGGCGACCAGCGAGGCCGCGCTGCGTGCGACATCCTTGGGTTCGCGCATGGCCACCACCACCTTCGCGTCGGGAAATTGTTCGAGCACGGTGGTGAGGTCTTCGGCAAATTGCGGGACCTTCATCACCCGCGGCCTGCTCGCATTGCCGTGCCGCGCGGCATCGGTCGCAAGAATGCGCGCGAATTCGCGGTAGATCGGCGCCGGATCGCGCGCCTCGCTGAAGGCGGTGAAGCCTGGGATCCGCCATTGCGCTTCATAGGCGCAGTGATCGAGCGCGCTCGCCAGCCAGCCCAGTTCCTCGTCGGCGCGCCTGGCCCCGAAAGGATGGATCGAATCGATCCAGGGGTCGATCCGCCTGGCCCCCATCAGGGCGAAGGTGCTTTTCAAGGCGCGCAGGTCGGGCGCCTTTTGCGGAACCGGATTCCAGCTGTCGCAGAACCGGGTCGCGGCATGGGCGGGATCGGCGGCGAGCAGGCGGTGGATGCGCGTCGTCCCGGCGCGCATCTGGCCGACCACCAGGATCGGCGGAGCGACGGGGGTCTGGTAGAGATGGGGGTAGCGCGCCCACCACCGCCCCAGCCTGAGGCGCTGGCGGATCACCCGCACCAGCTGGCCGTGGGCCACCGCCAGGCCGAGCGAATTGAGCCGCGCTTCGTTGGACAGCGAGTCCGTCAGCCGGTCGAGCCGCAGGCGGAAATCGGCGACCTCGTCCCCGCTCCGACCGCCTTCCTCGCCGCCGGGCCGCACGCCGATCGCGGCCTTTTCGAACAGTTCCGCCGGATCGAGCGGCGGGCGGTTGAGCCAGCCCCGATCCCAGGCCGAGCCGAGCATGCGATCGAGCCGGCAGACCAGCTTCGCGCGTGCAAGGGGATGGGGACGTGGCTTCATGCTGCCTTCCTAGAACTCATCGGCCGCGTCGAGAAGGGCGGTCAGGCGCTTGGGCGCGACGGCCCGCCAACTGCGCTGCAGCCATTCGGCGATCGAATCCCAATCGGTGTCGCCCAGGTCGAGCCGGATCGAGATCCAGCCGTCGCCGAAATAGGCCGGCCGCTCGATGCGCTCCGGGTCGCGGGCGATCAGCATTGCCTGCTCGTCCGCCCCGCTGATCTTGACCAAGAGCGCGATCTTGCCGTCGCCGTGATGGTTGAGCGAGACATAGGCGAATTTCTTGCCGCCCGCGATCCCGAAGCACGGCATGCCATGCGAAACGACCTCGTCGGCCTCGGGCTGTTTCAGCGCCCGTTCTCGAACCCGCGCCACCAGCCAGTCCGGGTCGTAATGGCGCGAGACATATTGCGCCAGCACCCGCGGATAGAGCTGGTGCTCGGCGATCAGGACCCGCTTGGCCAATGTTTCGGGAGTATCGCCTTCGAGCACCGCGACCCGCGCCTGGCCAAGCACTTCGCCGGCGTCGAGCTCGGCGGTGACGAGATGGACCGAGGCCCCGGCATGGCGCTCGCCCGCCGCCAGCGCCCGGGCATGCGTATCGAGGCCCTTGTATTTGGGGAGCAGCGAAGGATGGATATTGAGCATCCGCCCTTCCCAGCGGCGGACCATCGGTTCGCCCAGCACCCGCATATAGCCTGCCAGCGCGACATAGTCGGCTCCGGCTTCGCGGATCGCCGCGTCGATCGCCAGGTCATGCGCGGAACGGTCCATTCCGCGGTGCGACAGGGAAAAGACCGGAACGCCTTCGGCTGCGGCCAGCTTCAGGCCGGCAGCGTCGGGATCGTTGCTCGCGACCAGCACGATTTCAAAGGGAACACCGGGTTGGCGGCTGGCATAGAGCAGCGCGGCCATATTGGTCCCGCTGCCCGAAATGAGCACGGCAATCCTAGCTGATGTGGACGGCTTCCCAGTCGCCATGCGATCCCCAGCTTCCCGAAGGTCCGCGAACGGTCGTCCCGCGCTCGCCCTCGACAATTTCCCCGATCTTGAAGACGCGTTCGCCGCGCTCGGACAATTCGTTGGTCACCTCCTTCACGAGATCGGGAGCGACTGCAAGGACCATTCCCACGCCGCAATTGAAGGTGCGGGCCATTTCGGACGGCTCGATGTTTCCCTCGCCCCGGAGAAAGCGCATCAGGCCGGGCAGTTCCCAGCGGCCGGCTTCGACTACCGCATGAGCGCCGTCGGGTAGCACGCGCGGGATGTTTTCCAGCAGTCCCCCGCCGGTGATATGGGCAAGCGCGTCGATCTTGCCCGAACGGATCGCCGGCAGCAGGCTCTGGACGTAGATCCTCGTGGGTTCGATCAGCGCTTCGATCAGCAGTCGCTCCTCGTCGAACGGGGCCGGTTCCAGCATGGCCCAGATCTTGTCCTCGGCCAGCCGGCGGACCAGCGAATAGCCGTTCGAATGGACGCCGGAACTGGCCAAGCCCAGCAGGACATGGCCGGGCGCCACGCGCTCCCCGGTGAGCTGTTGCCCGCGCTCGACCGCGCCGACGCAGAAGCCCGCGAGGTCGTAATCCCCCGCCGCATACATACCCGGCATTTCGGCGGTCTCGCCGCCAATCAGCGCGCAGCCCGCGATCCGGCAGCCTTCGGCGATTCCGCCGATCACCCGCCCGGCAACCCCGGTATCGAGCTTGCCGGTGGCAAAATAATCGAGGAAAAACAATGGTTCGGCACCCTGGACGATCATGTCGTTGACGCACATGGCAACCAGGTCGATCCCGATCGTGCCGTGCCGGTCGAATTCGATCGCGAGCTTGACCTTGGTCCCGACCCCGTCATTGGCGGCGACCAGCAGTGGGTCGGTATATCCGGCGGCGCGCGGATCGAAGAATCCGCCGAACCCGCCAATGTCCGCATCCGCGCCGGGCCGGGCAGTGGCCTTGACCAGCGGCCCGATGGCCTTGACCAGCGCATTGCCGGCATTGATCGAGACCCCGGCCTGTTCATATGTGTAGGATGGCGTGTTGGACGTCATGGATCGTGCCTTTGGCGCATTCGCGCTTGGATTTCCACGCTCCATTGGGCAAAAGGCGCTCGGTTTCCACCGATGACGACTTCTTTCCTCCCTTTTCGCGAACTGACC
>NZ_DBNHSF010000171.1:0-32757 GCF_057143545.1 Candidatus Andeanibacterium sp. | reverse complement strand
TTTTTGCGCGAGCAGGCCCGGGGGGAAACCTCCGGGCCTGTTCTTTTGCGAATGACGGATCGCGCTGTCCTACAGCGCCTGCGCTTGCTAGTGCAGTTCAGGAATGACCGCATTCCCGAGGGAGCGTTTTGCTTCTTAGGACTGTGTTACCCTGTTGCCCTCCGTTCAGGTTCGGACCGCCCCCAACCCCTCCCGTAGCGGGTCGGGCAGACTCTCCGCCTCGGACCTTGCGCAAGCGATCACCATCAAAAAGGGTTTTCCTACTCACGCCATTCCTGCCTAATTGCCGCGCCTCGATTCCACTTCAGCGAGGCAATCATGGCAAATCGGACAATCCCCGGCAGCCGCCGCATCGGCGCGGACGGCATTTCCCTTATCAAGCGCTTCGAAGGTTGCGCGAGGAAGCGCCCTGACGGCAGGATCGAAGCCTATCCCGATCCAGGCACGGGCGGCGATCCGTGGACGATCGGCTGGGGCGCGACCGGCGCCGGGATCGGCCCCGGCACGGTGTGGAGCCAGGCGCAATGCGACGCGCGGCTGGAGGCTGACCTGGTCCGCTATTCGCAGGATGTCGACCGCGCGCTGGGCGGCGCGGCGACCACCCAGCCGCAATTCGATGCGCTGGTGAGCTTCCCCTACAACACCGGGGCGATCGCGCGCGCGACCCTGACCCGCAAACATATCGCCGGGGACTATCCGGGGGCACGGCGAGAATTCGCCCGTTGGACTCGCGCCGCAGGTCGGGTACTGAAAGGCTTGCAGCGCCGTCGGGCAGCCGAGGCGGAACTCTACTCCAGCTGTTGATGCGTTAACGGCTCGTCCCGTTTTTGCCCGCAGCAGTGGGAACCAGCTCCGCGGTCCCCGCGTTTGCCATGAAGAGGAGAAAATCCATGCGTCTCTTGTTGAGCGGAATTGCCGCCTTGGCATTGATCGCCGCCGGTGCCGCTGCCCAGGGCCAGGGGAACGGGCAAGGCGGCAACAGTAACCGGCCTTCGGCTTCGACGCAGGACAATCGCGGCAACGCCAATCGCGGCGGTGGCAATTCCGACCGCGGCGGCGGCAATGCCGATCGCGGTCCCCAGGTGGTTTCGCAGGCCCGCGATCCCGGTCCGCGGGATCGCGGCAACAGCAATGGCAACAGGGCAAACAACGATCGCGGCCCGCCCGTGGCAGCGCAGTCAAGGGACTCAGGTCCGCCCGATCGCGGCAATGGCGGCGGAAACAGCCAGGGCAACCAGAACCGGAATGGCAATGACCGCAACCAGGCAGCCGGGCGGCAGGCTGACAGTAGCGGCAATGCCGCCAACCGCGGTAACGGCAATGCGGGCGGCAACCAGGAGCGCCGCTTCCCCGATGCGAGGGTCGCTTCAAATGCCGGGAATTCGGGCCGCTTCCTCGATTACGACCGCCGCGGCCTGATCGACGGCTGTCCGCCGGGACTGGCCAAGAAGTACAATGGCTGCATGCCTCCGGGTCAACTCAAGAACCAGTCCGGCTATCGCTACAGCCAATATCGCCCCGAATGGTGGGGCCTCTCCGCGCTCGGCCTGACCGGCAGCGATTACTATTATGACGACGGTTACCTTGTCCGGCTGGGCCGGGACGGGCGGATTGGCGGCTATATCCCGCTGCTCGGCGGCGCGCTGTCGATCGGCAATCCCTGGCCGAGCTATTACCAGCCGGTCGTCGTGCCGCGCTATTACACGCAATATTACGGGCTCGGACCCGATCCCTCCTATCGCTATGCCAACAATGTGTTCTACCGCGTCGATCCGGAGACCGCGGCGATCACTTCGATTGCGGCGATGCTGACCGGCGACAATATCACGGTCGGCCAGCCGATGCCGGTCGGCTACCAGGTCTACAACGTGCCTTACGGCTATCGCGACCGCTATTACGACACGCCGAACGCCTATTATCGCTATAGCGATGGCTATATCTACCAGGTCGATCCGGAAACCCGGCTGGTCGCCGCGGCCATCGAATTGCTGCTCTAGGAGAGTGTCGATGAGACTATTTGCCAAAAGCCCTTGGCTGAGCGCGATGGCCGCCTTGTCGCTGGTGGCGGTGGCCGGATGCCAGGGCGGGGACGAGGCGGATCAGGCCGCATCGAGTGAAGTGGCGGATGGTTCGCTGGCATCCATGCTGGCCGGGGCCGAGGATCTCTCGCTGGTCGAGGACACGCTGGCCGATGCCGGCATGGCGGAAATGTTCGATGGCGCGGCTGCCTATACGATCCTGGCCCCCCGCAACGAGGCGTTCGAAAGCCTTGGCGTCGCGGGCGAGGACCTGACCGCGGAAGCGCAACGCCCGCTGATGATCGCGATCCTGCGCAGCCATATCCTGCCCGGCTACCTGACCAGCGAAGATATCGCGTCCGCGATCGGACAGGATCCTGATGGCGCGGTCGAAATGGCCACCATGGGTGACAACGCCATCACCTTCACCATGGAAGATGGCGCGATCGTCGCCACCAGCGACGGCGGCGCGCATGCAAAATTGCTGGACGGAGAATTGCGGGCGCAGAACGGGGTGGTGATCCCGCTCGACGCCGTGCTGAAGGAAATCGAGCCGGCCGCCTGACGGCAAGCGGCCGGTTCAGGCGTCCTCGTCTTCCGCTGCCTCGGCGAGACGATACTGCTCCTGCCCGCCGGGCATGCCGTCCTTCTGCCCGCCATCGATCAGCATGAAGGGCGCATCGCGTTGCGCGGCGGCGCTGGCAATCAGCTCTTGCTGTTCCTTGGCCGAAATCCGGTCCCACCCGTCCGGCCCGAGCTTCTCGAGCGGGCGATAGCGGATCTTGTACTGCATGCGGGGCGAGCCCTCGACCCAATAGCCGAGATAGACATAGGGCAGTCCGGCTTCTTCGGCGCGCAGGATATGATCGAGGATGATGTAATTGCCGAGGCCGGAGCGGCCTGTAGGTTCGGGATCGTAGAAGCTGTAGATCATCGACAGCCCGTCGCCCTGGTGGTCGGTCAGGCAGGCACCCACCAGCCGCCCCGCCTCGCCATTGGCACCCGGTTCGCGATATTCGACGATCGTGCTGTTGACAGGGGTGTGTTCGACCATGTCGGCGAAATCGACCTCGTCCATCGCCGCCATGCCGCCGCCGGGATGGCGCGCGCCGAGATAGCGCTGGAGCAGATCGAACTGCTCGTTGGTCGCCCACGGCCGGCATTCGGTGACGACGAGGTCCTCGTTGCGGCGAATGGTGCGCTTCTGCGAGGCCGAAGGCACGAATTCGTTCGCCACGACTCTCACCGAAATGCAGGCGCGGCAATTGGCGCAGCTCGGGCGATAGGCAACGGTCTGGCTGCGGCGAAAGCCGATCCGGCCAAGCGCATCGTTGAGCGCATCCGCATGCTGGCCCTTGAGCTCGGTGAACACCTTGCGCTCGGTCTTGCCCGGCAGGTACGGACACGGCGCGGGGCTGGTCACATAGAAGCGGGGGAAACGAACCGGTGCGGTCACTTTTGTTGCGTGCCTTTCATTTGCCCAAGGATTCGTCGAGCGGGCGAAGCGATTATGCAGACCGGATTCGCCCCTTGAAACAACTTTAACCAAGAATCGCCGTTAACGAAGGTTTATTTTACACAGGCGCGCGGTGAATTGAATTGGATATGCCCCGTCGCGGGGCAAATCGCGGCCGAGAGGCTAACCCGATCGCCGAATCGTGGGGGAATCAGCTGCGCCCGCGCAGCGACCTGCCCGACTTGCGGCCCGAGATCGTCATGACCTCGAACTGGTAACCGGCATCGGCGATATCGCCGAGCAGCTTGTCGGTCGCCGCGGCATCGCGGATCTCGTATTCGATCTCGGTCTGGATCGACTTGGCCGAGAGCACGCCAAAGATCTGCTGGTGCGAGACTTCGAGAATATTGGCGTTGTTGCGGGTAAAGATACCCGCGAGCTCGAACAGCGCCCCGACCTTGTCGTTGAGCATCACCGCGATCCGCCCGATGCGGCCCTGCCGCGCCAGGTTGCGAAGGATGACATTGGCGAGGAAGCGCTGGTCGATATTGCCGCCGGTGAGGATGACCCCGACATTGCGGCCCTTGAATTCCGGACGGAAGCTGCCGCTCTTGACCGGAAGCAGCGTCGCGAGACCGATCGCTCCGGCGCCTTCGACCACCGTTTTCTCGATTTCGAGCAACAGCGAAATCGCCTCTTCGATCAGCGATTCCTTCACGATCCGCATCTCGTCGACCAGCTCCATCACCACGCCGCGCGTGAACTGGCCCGGCTCCTTGACCGCGATCCCTTCGGCCAGCGTATCGCCGCCACACTCGATCGGCTTGCCGGTCTTGAGCGCATACATCGAGGGATACTGGTTCGATTGCACCCCGATCACGCGGATGTCCGGCTTGAGCGATTTGGCGGCCACGGCGATCCCCGAGATCAGCCCGCCGCCGCCAACCGGCACCACCAATGTGTCGAGATCGGGCACGTCCTCGAGCATTTCGAGCGCCACGGTCCCCTGCCCCGCCGCGACATCGGGATCGTCGAACGGGTGGACGAATGTCAGACCCAGCTGGTGCTCCATGCTGCGCGCATAGGCATAGGCTTCGTCGAAATTGTCGCCTTCGAGCATCACCTTGCCGCCGACATGTTCGGTCTGCACGACTTTCACCGTCGGCGTGTTGCGCGGCATCACGATGGTGACCGGTACCCCGAGCTTCGTCCCGTGGTAGGACAGGCCCTGCGCGTGATTGCCGGCCGAGGCTGCTATCACCCCGCGCTTGCGCTGCTCGTCGCTCAGCAGGAGCAACTTGTTGAGCGCGCCGCGCTCCTTGTAGGCGGCGGTGAACTGCTGGTTCTCGAATTTGAGCCAGACATTCGCCCCGGTGATTTCGGACAAGGTCTTCGAATGAAGCGTGGGCGTGCGCACGATCGAGTCCGCGATCCGGCTTTCGGCGGCGCGCACGTCGTCAATCGTCAGCAATCCATTGCTGATCGTTTCACCCACCTTGGCTTCCAACGTGCTCATAGCCTGCCGCCCGTAACGGAAATTGCCGCAAAAGGGAAAGAGCAATGATGGATTTGCATTGCCGCGAAAGAGTCTAGAGAGTCCCGGTCATGAGCAATCCGAAGAATGTCGCCTTCCTGGGCCTGGGGGTAATGGGCGGGCCGATGGCCGGCCACCTCGCCCGCGCCGGGCACCAGGTCACGGTCTATAATCGCACGCTCAGGCGGGCCTCGGAATGGCTCGCCCGGCACAAGCGAGAATTTCCCGGCCTTGCCATGACCGCGACGCCGGCGGAAGCAGTGACAGGGCAAGACGTGGTCCTGACCTGTGTCGGCAATGACGACGACCTGCGCGAAGTGGTCTTCGGCGATGATGGCGCGTTGGCCGCGATGCGGGAAGGCGCGCTGTTCATCGACCATACGACCGTTTCGCCCGGCATAGCCCGTGAAATCGCCTGCGCTGCCGAAGGCAGCGGCGTGCTGGCACTCGATGCCCCGGTCTCGGGCGGACAGGCCGGGGCCGAGAACGGCGCGCTCTCGATCATGTGCGGCGGGAGCGAACAGGCAATGGCCGCGGCCGAACCGATCATCGCGGCCTATGCCGCGCGGATCGTCCATATCGGCGGGCCGGGCGCGGGCCAATCGGCCAAGATGGTCAACCAGATCTGTATCGGCGGGCTCCTGCAAAGCCTCTCCGAAGCGATCCGCTTCGCCCAGGCTTCGGGACTCGACATGGACAGGGTGTTCGAAGCGGTCTCGGGCGGCGCGGCGCAAAGCTGGCAGATGGTCAACCGCTGGAAGACGATGGATGAGGGCAGCTTCGATTTCGGCTTCGCGGTCGACTGGATGCGCAAGGACCTGGCGATCGCACTCGACGAAGCCGAGCGGCTGGGCCTTGCCATGCCGGTGACCGAACTGGTCGACCGCTTCTACGCCGAGATCCAGGAAATGGGTGGCGGGCGGCAGGACACAAGCGCGCTGATCCGGCTGCTGCCGAAGGGCGCGAACGCATGATGTTACGCTGGCTGGCCGCGTTTGCGGCCCTGTTCCTTGCCGGACCGGCAGCCGCCGCTACGCTGATCGACAACATCAACGGGATGTCGATCGCGCGCGATGGCAAGGTGACCCGCTTTGCCGCAATGGTGGTGAATGAGGACGGGGTCATCACCAGGATCCTTCAGCGCGAGGACACCCCGCCGGACGTCGAATACCGGGTCGACGGGCGCGGGCGCACGGTTATCCCGGGCATGATCGACAGCCATGTCCACCTGATGGATCTCGGCTTCGCCGAACTGACGCTCAAGCTCTACGAGACCCGGTCGCTCGACGAAGCGCTGAAGCGCATTACAGAATACAATCTCCGGTTTCCCGAACGCGCCTGGATCAGGGGCGAAGGCTGGAACCAGGAACTCTGGGGCCTGGGCCGCTTCCCCACCGCAGCCGAGCTCGACCTGGTGGTTGCAGACCGTCCGGCCTGGCTGATGCGGGTCGACGGGCATGCCGGCTGGGCCAACAGCAAGGCGCTGGAAATGGCCGGGATCACCGCCGCGACGCCCGATCCGCCCGGCGGCAGGATCGAGCGGATTGCCGGTACGAGCGAACCTTCAGGGGTGCTGGTCGACAACGCGATGGAGCTGGTTACCAGGGTGATCCCCGATCCCCGCCCGGAAGATCGCGACCTGGCCTTCCTCACCGCGCAGGAGCTGCTGATCAGGCAGGGCGTAACCGGTGTGGCCGAAATGGGTGCGAGCATCGAGGACTGGCAGGCGTTTCGCCGCGCGGGCGATAACGGGAATTTGCGGATCAGGATCATGGCCTATGCCGCCAGCGTCGAGGACATGGAGCTCATCGGCGGGCCGGGGCCGACGCCGTGGCTCTACCAGGACCGGCTCCGTCTCAACGGTCTCAAGCTGTATGCCGATGGCGCGCTCGGCTCGCGCGGGGCCTGGCTCAAGATGCCCTATGCCGACGATCCGGGCAATCGTGGACTCACACGCCTGCGGCCCGACCAGCTGCGCAATTTGATGAGCCGCGCCGCGCTCGACAATTTCCAGGTCGCGATCCACGCGATCGGCGATGCCGCCAATGCCGAAGCGCTCGCGGCAATCGAGGAAATGGGTGAGACCTATAATGGCGACCGGCGTTGGCGGATCGAACATGCCCAGATCGTCGACCCGGCCGATATTTCGCGCTTCGGCGCAATGGGCGTGATCGCTTCGATGCAACCGGTCCACCAGACCTCCGACCGGCTGATGGCGGAGGCCCGGCTGGGACCGGACCGGCTCTCCGGCGCCTATGCCTGGCGTTCGCTCGAAGCCGTGGGCGCGCCGCTCGCGTTCGGATCGGACGCCCCGGTCGAAGCGCCGCAACCCCTCCAGGGCATTGCCACCGCGATCACCCGCGAGGATGCCTCGGGCCAGCCCTTTGGCGGCTGGCAGCCGCAGGAGATCGTAAGCCGCGAAACCGCGTTCGCCGCCTATACTTCCGGTGCCGCCTTTGCCGGCTTTGCCGACGGCCGGTTCGGCGAGCTCGCGGTCGGTCAGCGGGCCGATTTCCTGGTCGTCGACCAGGACCCGTTCCTCGCCAGCAACGAGGATCTGCGCAATCTCGGCGTGCTCGAAGTGTGGATCAATGGCGAGCAGGTCTATGGCCTGTCGGCGGGTTTCGCCGGCCCGCAAGCAAGTTCCGAAGAAATGATCGGACGCTAACCCTCGGCCGCAGGTTCGCTCGGCTTGTCCGGCATTGCAGGCTCGGCTTCGGACTTATCCTTCGCCTGCTTGTGCTCGGTGAACCACATCAGGATCAGCGACAGCTCGAACAGGATCAGCATCGGCGTGGCGAGCAGGATCTGCGAAACGAGGTCGGGCGGGGTCAGGACCGCGCCGAGGATGAATGCGGCAACGATGACGTAGCGGCGGACCCCCGCGAGCTGCTGGCGGGTGACAATTCCCGCCCGGTTCAGCAACAGCAGCAGGACCGGCAGCAGGAAACAGATCCCGAAAGCGAGGATGAATTGCATCACCAGGCTGAGGTAATCGCCCATCGCCGGCAGCGCCTGCTGCGAAATTCCGCCGGTCTCGCCTTCGAAGCTCAGGAAATAGCTGAAGGCGGTCGGCATCACGAGATAATAGGCCAGCGCTGCGCCCATGGTGAACAGGATCGGGGTGGCGAACAGGAACGGCAGGAAGGCCTTCTTTTCCCTGGCGTAAAGCCCCGGGGCAACGAAGGCCCAGAGCTGGTTGGCGATGATCGGGAAACTGACGAAAAAGGCCGCGAACAGCGCCACCTTGATGTTCACGAAGAAGGCTTCGTAGAGCTTGGTGTAGATGAGCGTGCCTTGTCCTTCCGGGAAGGCCGAGACGAGCGGCTGTACGAGGAAGCCGAAAATATCGTCGGCGAAATAGAGGCACACGCCGAACGAGACAGCGAGGGCAGCGACCGCCCGTACCAGCCTGGTCCGCAATTCGATCAGATGATCGAGCAGCGGGGCCTGAGTCTCGTCGATATCCCTGATCCTGAGAACCATGGCCACACCTATTCCGGCTTGGCTGCGGCAGCGGGCTTCTCCGCGCCGGATTCGGGTGCCGGTTCAGGCGCCGGTTCAAGCACCGTTTCGGCCTTGGCCTCCGCCGCCGCTTCCGGCGGGCCGAGCAGATCCTCTCCGCTGGCATTGCCGGCATGCATTTCCTGGTGGGGATGTTCGGCCATGATCTTCTCGTTCTGGGCCTTCCACTTCTTTTCCATTTCCTCGAGTTCGGCCTCGCGGATCATCGCGTCGATGCCGGAGCGAAAATGGCTGGAAACCTTGCGAACCTTGGCGACCCAGCGCCCGACCGTCCGCAGCGCAAGCGGCAGGTCCTTCGGGCCGATGACGAGGATCGCCACCACCGCGATGATCAGGAGTTCCTCTGCGCCGATATCGAACATCAGCTACGGCGCTCCAATCGGGTCAAAGCGCGAATGATCAGTTGGGCGTTGTCGAATTGTCGGCCTGCTTGGCGGACTCGGTCGTTGCATCGACAGGCTTGCTCTCGATCTGCGGCGACGGCTTGGCGGCCTCTTCCTCGGACATGCCCTTCTTGAAGCTTTTGATGCCCTTGCCGAAATCGCCCATCATTTCCGAAATCCGCCCGCGTCCGAACAGGACCAGGATAACAAGTGCGATGATGATCAGCTGCCAGGGACCAAGACTCATGGGACATTCTCTCTAGGGTCTGTTTGAGTGGGATATAGGCGCTCCGGAGCCAAAGCGCTAGGGAGCAAGCCGAATCTCAGGCCGGCTCTTCGGAAGGACGCTCGAATCCCGCTTCTTCCCTTGCGGCAACGGCTTCGCCGTCATCATGAGCCGATTCGCCTTCTCCGCCGGCTCGCATGCCTTCTTCTTGCTCGCCCTTTGCCATCTGCACGGCGAGCGCCTCGTATGCATCGTCGACCGGGTCGAGCAGGCCGGCCGCCCGCAATTCGTCGATCCCCGGCAGGTCCTTGCGCGAGGACAGGCCGAAATGGGTCAGGAATTCGGGCGTCGTGGCATAGATTACCGGGCGGCCGGGGACCTCGCGCCGGCCCGAAACGCGCACCCAGCCCGCCTCGAGCAGCACGTCGAGCGTGCCGCTGCTGGTCTGGACCCCGCGGATCGATTCGATCTCGGCGCGGCTGACCGGCTCATGATAGGCAATGATCGCCAACACTTCGGTCGCTGCCCGCGAGAGCCGGCGGGGTTGTTCCCGTTCGCGGCGCAGGAGGTGCGCAAGGTCGGGCGCGGTCTCGAAATGCCAGCGCTTGCCCCGTTCGACCAGGTTTACCCCGCGTCCGGAATAGTGACGGGCAAGTTCCTGCAGGGCTTCGCGCACATTCGCTCCGCCCAGATGGCCGGAAATGGCCTCGGCAGTCATCGGCTCCTCCGAAGCGAACAAGGTCGCTTCGACCGCGCGGACGAGATCGTCCAGTTCGAGTTCTTCCTGGTCGCTGCTCATTGCCGGAGTCGCCGCACATGCATCGGACCGAATGTCAACTCCTGGCGAATTTCCGCCCTGCCAAGCCGCGCCAGCTCCAGCGCGGCGACGAAACTCGATGCCAGTGCCGAACGCCGGAGCCGAGGATCGGCGCTGTCGGGCAGGAAGTCCTGCAATTCCAGCCAGTCGAGCGTAACGCCGAGCATCGCGGAAACGCGTTCGAGCGCCGAATCGAGGGTCATAACCATCCGGTCGCGGACCATATGGACGCTCGGCTCGGACCGCAGCCTGACCTGCCCATAGGCGTGGACCAGTTGGTACCAGTCGCATTGCCACAGATGCTTGCGGTCGGTCCGCAGGCCCTCGGGCGCGCCACGTAGGAACACGTCGCGGCCGACCCGGTCGCGCGCCATCAGCCTGGCGGCGGATTCACGCATCGCGCCGAGCCGCTGCAAACGCAATTGCAGCCGCAGCGCGAGTTCCTCGGCGCTCGGCTCGTCCTGCTCCTCCCGGGGGAGCAGCAATGCGGATTTGAGATAGGCCAGCCAGGCCGCCATCACCAGGTAGTCGGCGGCGAGTTCGAGTCTGAGCGCTTCGGCGCGCTCGATATAGTCGAGATACTGGTCGACCAGCGCGAGGATCGAGATCCGCTTGAGATCGACCTTCTGCCGCCGCGCAAGATCGAGCAGCAGGTCGAGCGGGCCGGCCCAACCATCGAGTTCAAGGTATAGCGCTGTGTCGTCGCCCGCTGCACCGCCGGGGCCGTCCCACTCGTCGGAAACGGCGATACTCTCCGCTTCGAACAGGATTCCTTCTTCGGTCATGCATGCGCCTCCGCGAGGGCCAACAGGGCATCGCGCTTGGCGACAAGCTCGGCCTGGTCTCCGGCAGTGCCATCGTCGCCCGCCGACATCAATGCCCGCTGGAGGCGCAACGCCGTTTCATCGCTCATCGCCGGCAGGCGTTCGGCGATTGCAACCATGTCGTCCAGCTTCGCCCAGCAATTGAGCGCAAGGTCGCATCCCGCTGCAATCGCGCGCTCGGCACGTTCGGGTACGCTGCCGGAAAGCGCTTCCATGTCGAGGTCGTCGGTCACGAGCAGCCCGGCGAACCCGATCCGCTGGCGGATGATCTCGCCCACCACAAACGGCGACAGCGTGCCGGGATTGTCGTTGTCCCACACGGTGTAGCGGATATGCGCGGTCATTCCGATCGGCGCATCGGCGAGCGCCTGGAACGGCTGGAGGTCGATCGCGAGCTCCTCCTCGCTGGCGTCGACCACCGGCAATTGCTTGTGGCTGTCGCACAGCGAACGGCCATGGCCGGGCATGTGCTTGATGCAGCCAATGACCCCAGCGCGGGCGAGCCCCGCCAATACCGCCCGGCCCAGCGCCGCGACGCGCAGCGGCTCGCTGCCCAGCGCGCGGTCGCCGATCACATCGTGCGCGCCCTTTTGCCGGACATCGAGCACCGGGTGGTAGTCGACCGTGATCCCCGCTTCGGCGAGATCGATCGCCAGCGCCTCGGCATTGCTGCGGGCAGCTTCGATCGCACTGGCCGGCGCGACGTCGTAAAGCTTGTCGAATTCCTCGCCCGGAGGAAAGGTCAGCCATTCGGGCGGCTTCATCCGCGCGACGCGGCCGCCTTCCTGGTCGATCGACACCAGCAGCCGCTCGCGCCCGTGGATTTCCCGCAAGCTGTCGGTCAGCGCGCGGAGCTGCGTGCGGTTCTCCACATTGCGGCCGAAAAGGATATAGCCCGCCGGATCGCAATCGCGGAAAAATGCTCGCTCGTCAGCCGTCAGGCTGGTCCCGGAAAGGCCGAAAATAGCCGGAATCATGCGTTGAAAATCGCAGCTAAGCGCGGTTTCCGCAAGCTGCGCGAGGGTCCGGAGCCGCGTTTATCCCCTGCCCGCACCCGTTCGCCGCGGGTCAGGCCGGAGGCGATGGTTAAGGTTTGACCTGGCAGGAGCCGCCCTGCGCCCGGATCTGTTCGCACAGGTTTTCGGCCGTGGCGCGATCAGCCGCGACCGCCTGCAGGCGGAACACCCTCCCGATATCGGCCTGGCCTTCGACCACGCGATGGGGATAGCCCTGCAGCGCCGAATGCTGCCGGACCAGCGTGGCCCAGCCCTGTTCGGCCTGCGCCCGGTTGGTATAGGCGGCCACCTGCACGCCGACACCGCCGCCCGGCGGGCTGGCCGCAGCGCTGGCTTGCGTTTCCTCGACCGTCGCCGCGGCGATGCTGGGGCGCGGTTCGGGAGTGCCTTCAAGCGTCGCTTCGCGGGTTTCGCCTTCGGCCACCGCAAAACTGCTGTCGCCGGTGCCTTCGAAGGTCTTGCCGCCGGGATCTTCTGGCCTGGTCTTGACCGGGCCTGCAGGCGCTTCGATCGTGCTGCCATCGGCCACCAGCGCGCCATCACCGCTCCCACGCGAATAGAACCACAGCCCGCCGACCAGCAACCCGATCGCCACCAGCAGGATTGCCGCGAACGCGACAATGCGGCCGGTATCGATTCCGGGCTCGGCATAATCGTCGTCGGATTCAAGCCAGGGAAGCTGTTCCCGGCCATTGTCGAGCGCCAGCTGCTCGCCTTCGGGAGCGGCTTCGAACTCTTTCGCTTCGCCTTCCCGGCCGCCATGATCGGTCGCCATCGTCACAGTTCCTCGACTGCCTCCACCCCAAGCAGGGCCAATCCGTTGCGGATGACTTGCCCGATTTGCGCGGCGAGGAAAAGCCTTGCCCCGGTCAATTCCGGCTTTTCCGGCAGCAGGATGCGCTGCGAAGCATCGTCATTCCCGAGATTCCAGTAGGCATGGAACTCGGCGGCGAGGTCATATAGGTAGAAGGCGATCCGGTGCGGTTCGCGGGCGGCCGCAGCCGCTTCGACCAAGCGTGGGAACTGCGCGGCCAGCTTGATCAGGCCCAACTCAACTTCACCCAGCAGGTCGAGATTGTCCGACGCAGGAACAATCCCTTCGGCCGCCGACTTGCGCAATGTCGAGCACACCCGGGCATGGGCATATTGGACATAGAAAACCGGATTGTCCTTCGAGGCCTCGACCACCTTGACGAAGTCGAAATCCATCTGCGCTTCCGGCTTGCGGGTCAGCATGGTGAAGCGCACCACGTCCTTGCCCACTTCCTCGACCATCTCGGCGATGGTGACGAAATTGCCCGAGCGCTTGGACATCTTCGCCGGCTCGCCGCCGCGCAGCAGCTGGACCATTTGCACCAGCTTGACATCGAACGGGATCGGTTTGCCCTTTCCCTGGCTAAGCGCCGCAACGGCAGCCTTGATCCGCTTGACCGTTCCCGAGTGGTCGGCACCCCAGATGTCGATCAATTCGTCGGAGCGCTCGGCTTTTTCCATGTGATAGGCAAGGTCGGTGCCGAAATAGGTCCATGTTCCGTCGGACTTCCTGATCGGCCGGTCCTGGTCGTCGCCGAAGCCGGTCGAGCGAAACAGCGGCAGCTCGACCGGTTCCCAATCCTCTGGCGGGGCCTTTCCCTTGGGAGCTTCGAGCACCCCGTCATAGACAAGGTCATGGTCGCGCAGCCATTGCTCGGCCGCTTCGGGCTTGCCCGCGGCCTGGATCGCAGCTTCGGATGAAAAGAGATCGTGCCTGATGCCGAGCAAGGCCAGGTCGGCGCGAATCATGTCCATCATCGCCGCAACCGAATGTGCCCGGAATATCGGCAGCCATTCGGCTTCCGGTTCGGCCAGGAACCGGTCGCCCAGCTCCCTTGCCAGCGCTTCGCCAACCGGCTTGAGATAATCCCCGGGATAAAGCCCTTCGGGGATTTCGATCTCTTCCCCGAATGCTTCGCGGTATCTGAGATAGGCCGAGCGGGCGAGCGTATCGACCTGCCCCCCGGCATCGTTGACATAATATTCGCGGGTAACCCGGTATCCGGCATATTCGAGCAGGGTGGCCAACGCATCGCCGACCACCGCGCCCCGGCAATGGCCCATATGCATCGGGCCGGTAGGATTGGCCGAAACATATTCGACATTGACCATGCGTCCGCCGCCCATCGGCGAACGGCCATAATCGCCGCCGAGCGCCTCGACGACCTTGAGTTCGTCGGTCCAGGCGCTTTCCGCAAGCCGCAGATTGATGAAGCCGGGTCCCGCAATCGAAACTTCGACCACCTGCGGGATCTGCCGAAGTTTCGCGGCAATCTCTTCGGCCAAGTCGCGAGGATTGGTGCCTGCGGGCTTCGCCAGCACCATCGCCGCATTGGTTGCGAGGTCGCCATGGGAAGGATCGCGCGGCGGCTCGACCGCGACACTGCCGCGCGACAGGCCGGCAGGCAGCACGCCGTCCGCTTCGAGCGAATCGAGGACATCCGCAAGATGGGCCGCAAAGACGGCGAACAGGGACTTGGTATCGGACATTTGGGGCCGTTAGCCTGTTTGCTGGCCAAGCGGAAGAAGCTGTCGCCGCGGTTGGCTTTGCCTCAACGTGTGGCGTTGTAGGCGAGCTGTGCTTCGGTCAGCTGGAAGCCGAGCAGCAGCTCGAAATTGGCGCGGGCCAGGGCGGCGCGCACCTCGGGCAGGGTCAGCGGATCGATCGCCGCGTCTTCCTCGCCGGAGCGTCGTCGGCGGTTGATCTGGTCGACAATATCCACCGGCAGGGTTGCTTCGGCACGGTCGACGAACGCCCCTGCCTTGGCACTACCGACCGCCCGCTCCTGGCCATCGGCAAAGCTGATCGAAATCGTCCCGACCCGCTTGGAAACGACCGCGCTGCCGCCCCGGATGACCGCCGAATAATAGGGCAGCTCCACCGTCCGGGCGCCGCGCGTATCGGTCCGGCGGGCAAACACGTCGAAGCTGGCCTCGGAATAGACCCGCTCGCCCGAATCGTCGCAAGTGCTGCGGACGTTGGTCATGCTGGCAGATACGTCGATCGCATCGGCAGTGCGGGCGTTGCCCCGGAACAGGGTGATATCGCCGGTATAGTCAGGTATGCCGACGGCGGGGCACACGGTGCGCAGGGCGGTGATGCCGACACCCTGTTCGACAACGATGTCGCCCTGCGACTTGCATCCCGCCAACGCGGCGGTCGCGGCGATCACGGCAAACAGGCGGTGGCGAACAATCATCATGTATCCTTGTGAATCTTTCGGCGCAGCCCTAGCCCTTTCGCGGCGCAGCGACAACAGCTAGAGCGAAGCACATGAACGCCCCCTTTCCGAAGCAGCAGCAGGACGGCACCCGCCTGCCGCTCAAGCTGCTGATCGCGGCCCCGCGGGGATTCTGCGCGGGTGTCGACCGCGCGATCGAGATCGTCGAACGCGCGCTCACTCGCTATGGCCCCCCGGTCTATGTCCGCCACGAGATCGTCCACAATCGCTATGTCGTCGATGGGCTCAGGGCCAAGGGAGCGGTGTTCGTGGAGGAACTCGACGAGGTGCCCGACGGCGTGCCGGTGGTGTTCAGCGCGCACGGCGTTCCCAAATCGGTTCCGGCCGAAGCAACCGGACGCGGGCTCGACTGGCTCGATGCCACCTGCCCACTGGTGAGCAAGGTCCACCGCCAGGCCGAACGGCAGATCGCGGCGGGCCGGCATATCGTGTTCGTCGGGCATCGCGGGCACCCGGAAGTGATCGGGACCTTCGGCCAGGTGCCCGAGGGCGAGATGACGCTGGTCGAGACGGTCGAAGACGTCGCAAAGCTCGATTTTGCGGATGACGCGGAGCTCGCTTTCCTGACCCAGACGACGCTCTCGGTCGACGATACCGCCGAGATCGTGGACGCGCTGAGGGACCGGTTTCCGCAAATCGTCGGGCCGAAGGCCGAAGACATCTGCTACGCAACCTCTAACCGCCAGGCCTCGGTCAAGGCGATTGCCGAAAGCTGCGACCTCGTGCTGGTGATCGGGGCGCCCAACAGTTCGAATTCGCTGCGACTGGTCGAAGTCGCACAACGTTGCGGGACAACCGCGCGGCTGATCCAGCGCGGGTCGGACATCGATCCCGCCTGGCTCGAAGGCGTCGGCACGCTGGGACTGACCGCGGGCGCATCGGCGCCCGAAGCGCTGGTGCGCGAGGTTGTCGCAGCGCTGGGCCAATGGCGCGAGGTCGAGGAGGAAATCCGCGAGACGACGATCGAAAAGATGGTCTTCAAATTGCCCCGCCAGCTGGCGGACGAGGAATAGGCGGGACTTGGCGGTCTATACCCATCTTGGTGCCGAGGACCTGGCCGAGTTGATCGGCGAATATGACGTGGGCGAGCTGGTCTCGGCCAAGGGCATCGCCGAAGGCGTTTCCAATTCGAACTGGCTGGTCGAGACGACCAGCGGCCGCTTCATCCTGACCATGTACGAGCGGCGGATCGCGCTGGCCGACCTGCCCTTCTTCCTTGGCCTGCTCGACCATCTTTCCGCCAGCAATTGTCCGGTCCCCAGGACCATCCATGACCGCAACGGCGATGCTTTTCGAATGCTCGAAGGCAAGGCGGTCGCATTGATCGAATTCCTGCCCGGCGTCTCGCTCGATCACCCGGAACCGGCGCAGGCGCACTCGGTCGGCGCCGCGCTTGCCGGAATCCACCTGGCTTCGGCCGATTTCGGCATGGTACGACCCAACGACCTCGGCCCGGCGAGCTGGCAGGCAATGGCCGATGAGTGCGGGGATAGCGGGCTCTCGCGGATCGATCCGTCGCTGCCCGCGCTGGTGCGGGAGGAATTGGAATTCCTGGCTGCGAACTGGCCCGATGCGCTTCCGCATTCGGTTGTCCATGCCGACCTGTTCCCCGATAATGTCCTGATGATGGGCGATAGGGTCACCGGCCTGATCGACTTCTATTTCGCCTGCAACGATATCACCGCGTACGACCTGGCCGTGACCCATGCCGCCTGGTGTTTCGACGCCAAGGGCCGCGGCTTCCGTCCGGATATAGGCGAGGCGCTGGTCGCCGGCTACCGATCCGTCCGCCAGCTGTCGCTAGCCGAGACCGACGCCCTGCCGGTGCTGGCCCGGGGCGCGTGCCTGCGCTTCCTCCTCACCCGGGCGGAGGATTGGTTGCACACGCCCGATGATGCGATGGTGACCCGAAAGGACCCGCTGGATTTCGCCCGCCGCCTTACCTTCTACAAACAACAGGGGGCCTCGACGTTCGGGCGCTGAGCAATGGGAAAGACATGCAACGGGTAGAGATCTTTACCGATGGAGCCTGCAAGGGCAATCCCGGCCCAGGCGGCTGGGCGGCGCTGTTGCGCCTTGGCAGGAACGAGAAGGAATTGTCGGGCTCCGAACCCGATACGACCAACAACCGGATGGAGATGCAGGCCGTCATTCGCGCGCTCAGGGCGCTGACCCGGCCATGTATCGTCGATCTTCATTCGGACAGCAAATATGTTATCGACGGGATGACCAAGTGGATCGAGGGCTGGCAGAAACGGGGCTGGAAGAACGCGAGCAGGAAGCCGGTCCGCAATGCAGACTTGTGGCACGAGCTGATCGAGGCGGCCGCGCCGCACGAGATCAACTGGACCTGGGTCAGGGGGCATGACGGCCACCCCGAGAACGAGCGCGTCGATGCACTGGCCAGCGCGGCCGCCGAACGAGCGGCGGCAGCTTGACCTGTCAATTCAGCCTAGCTGTTATCGACGATCTCTGCACCCGGCCCATTCTTGATGATGGACTTGATCGCGTTCCTGGCGCTGTCCTTCGATGAATAGCCCTCGGTCGCGAACATGACCTCGGAATTGTATTTGAAACGGACGCGGAATTCGCCCTTCTTGTCCTTGTAGATCTCGAAAGTATGAGCCATCGGCCGTTCTCCTGGTTCATGGATTGCCTTGCCACATTAGCGGCAAAATCCCGATAGGCTAGACAAAGCGACGGGCCTGATAGAGTTCGGGATCGAGATCCCGGGTGAGGTCGTCAGGAAGAAGGCCGAGAAGCAACTGCGCGGCCAGCCGGGCGGCGGCAGGCGCCGTCTGGATTCCGAAGCCGCCCTGCCCCGCGAACCAGAAGAAGGCCGGCTGACCGGGATCCCGGCCGTAGACCGGCAGGCGGTCCGGCGCGAAGCTCCTCAGGCCCGCCCATTTGTGCTCGACCCGCTCGACCCGCCAGTCGACCGCACTTTCGAAGCGGTCGATCGCGAGTGCGATGTCGATCTCTTCCGGTGCGGCGTCGCAGGGCGGGCTGGGGGTTTCGTCGTGCGGGCTGAGCCAGAGCCTGCCGCTCTCCGGCCTGAAATAGAAACTTCCGGCGATGTCGAGCACCAGCGGGAGATTTTCCGGCGGCCGGGGATCGACCCGCAACTGCGCGATCGTGCGCCGCATCGGCGTGATCCCGATCGGCCTGACGCCGGCCATTTCGGCGACACTGTCGGCCCATGCCCCCGCGGCATTGGCCAGGATATCGCAATATATGCGTCCGCCGTCGGCCGTCTCGAGCGACCATGATCCCGCGCGGGTCGCGGAGACCAGTGCAGCCCTGCAACGCATTTCGGCGCCCGCGCGCTTCGCCTCGCCCAGATACCACTGGTGCAGGCCGCCGACATCGATGTCCTTGCAGTCGGGCTCGGCGATCCCCGAAACCCAATCCTCGCGAACGCCCGGAAGGGCCGCCTCGAGCGCGCTGCGATCGAGCCGCTCGACCCGCACACCCTTGTCGGCAAACTCCGCCAGGAAGCTCTCCACCCTCTCTTCGTCGCGCGCGCGCGCGAGCGTCAATGCGCCGCGATCGCCGAGGAAGCCTTTCTCGGCGAGCCAAGGCCCCGAGGCGCTGGTGAGCGGCTGGACATCCGGTCCGCCGTAGGTTTCCGCCCAGAACGCTGCCGAGCGGCCGGTCGCATGGTAGCCGGGCCGCTCTTCCGCTTCGAGCAGCACGACTTTCCCGTGCGGCGCAAGTTCGGCCGCAAGGCTGGCCCCGGCAATGCCTGCGCCGACGATGGCAATGTCGAATTTCTCGGTCAATTGGTGCGGGCTTCGTATCGCTCGGCGACATTGTCGAGGAACCCGTCGATCCCTTCAAGCGCGAGATCGCGAATTCGGTCGACCTCGCGCAGGATTTCGTGGTGTGCTTCCTTGCCGAACAGGAACAGCTCGCCGCGCGGCAAGCGCCGGACCGCGCGCTCGGTCGAGCGATAGTCGACGAGCTTGTCGTTATCGGTCGCAATGACATAGACGGGTGCCTCGAGACTTTCGAGCAGGCCGGGCGTTTCCAGTTTCCGTTTCGAGGCATAGGCGCGTTCGACCCAGCCCCAGCTGCCGGGCCCCATCGCCAGTTCGGGGCGGTGATCGCGCCACCATTGCTCGTCGGCATAGCGGAGCTTGTCGTGGGTCAGCAGGTCCTCCCTCCCGGCCGGGACCTCGCCTGGCTTCTCGCTCCACTTCCAGGCCGGCCGGCGCGGATCGCCGATAGCCGACATGAATCGCGCAAAGGCGTGCATGATGGCATCGGGCACGAAGGCAGGGTGGAAGCCCAGCATCGGCGCCGACAACACCAGAGCGTCGGGCGTAACCGCCTTTTCCGCCGCGGCGCGCAATACGAGATGTCCGCCCATCGAATGACCGACAAGCACATGCGGCGGCGGGGTTTCGAGGGTCCACTGTTTCCAGAAATGGGCGAGGTCGGCGATCCAGACCGCAAAATCGTCGACATGGCCGGTCACTGCGTCATTGCCGAGACGGCCAGAGCCGGCCTGACCGCGCCAGTCCGACGCGGAGACCCGCCAGCCTGCCCTTGCCCAATGATCCAGGGTCTCGAGATACTTCTCGTAATTGTCGCCCCGTCCGGGAAGAAACAGGATCGATCCGCGGACGCCCTGGGGAGGCAGCGGCCAATCGATCCGCCTGATCGGATGGCCGTCGGAGGCGTGCCAGAAACCTTCGACCGCATCGGGCGGGATCGCCCGCCGATCGAAAGCGGTCCTGCCTCTTTCGCTTGCTTGGCTAATACCAGCCTCCTGCCCGTGGTTACTTTTTGGTAAGCCCTCTCCAGTACCAAGCTTCCCAGGGTTCACCCGGGGGGCTCACATGCAGGGCATCTATTTCCAGTACGGTTTGCTTGCCGCCTTGGCAATCATGCTCCTTGCAGCAGCCTTTACCGATATCCGTTCGCGCCAGATCGCCAATTGGCTGAATGGTGCAATCGCTCTTTGCGCACCCCTGTTCTGGATCGCCAGCGGCTATTCGCTGTGGCCGGACATCGCGATCCAGCTCGGCGTCGCGCTTGGCGCCTTCGTCGTCCTTGCCGCCCTGTTCGCGATCCGCGCAATGGGTGGCGGCGACGTCAAATTGCTCACCGCTCTCGCCCTGTGGGTCCAGCCGATCCACTTCCTGCAGCTGCTGGTCATCATGGCGCTGCTGGGCGGAGTGCTCACCATCGCTCTCGGATCCTGGCACGTGATGCGTCGCCAGACCGACAAGCTGGCGATCCCGTACGGGGTCGCCATCGCCGCCGCCGGGCTCTGGGTGCTCGGCACGAATTACCTACCGGCTGTTTCCGCGGGAGCAGGCAGTCTGGGGTGAACCTGATTTTAACCAATCCGGCCGAAGATGTTTTGACTGTAATTCCTATCGGCCAATGAGGGGGCTTGACGCACCATGGACAGGAAGAAGCTGATTTTGCTGATTGGGGCACTGGTCATTGCGATCGGTACCGCCCTGGCAGCCCGGAGCATGTTTGCCGGTGCCGCGGCACCGCAGACGCAGGCCGCGCCCAAGAAAGCCGAAGGCCCCAAAGTGCTGGTTGCACAACGCAGCCTGCCGGTCGGCACGATCATCACCGCCGATGCCGTGGCCTACCAGGCCTGGCCGAAGGAAATGGTCAGCAACGCCTATTACGTGACCGGCCAGTCCAACAAGCAGCAGTTGCTCGGCACCGTGGTCCGCCACCCGATCACGGCCGGCGAGCCGGTAACTCGCGGGGCGCTGGTCAAGCCGGGCGACAGCGGCTTCCTCGCCGCCGCGCTCGGGCCGGGCATGCGTGCAGTCACTGTCCCTGTGTCGGCCAAGACCGGCGTGGGCGGCTTCGTCTTCCCGGGCGACAAGGTCGACCTGGTCCTGACCCAGAACGTCAAGGGCCAGAGCGGCGAAGCACTCAAGGTCTCGGAAACGATTCTCCAGAACCTGCGCGTGCTGGCGACCGACCAGTCGACCGAAACGGTGCATACCGCCGACGGCAAGACCGTTGTCCGCGCTTTCCGCACGGTCACCCTCGAGGTCACCCCGCGCATCGCCGAAAAGGTCTCCGTGGCCCAGACCATGGGTACGCTCAGCCTGTCGCTGCGCTCGATTGCCGACAATGCGGTCCAGCTCGAGCAGGCGATCGCCTCGGGTGCGGTCGACATCCCCAACGGGATCAGCAAGGCCGAAGAGGACATGCTCCTCGCGGCGGCAATCAATCGCCCGGTCGATGGTGCAACGACCTTCGTGACCGGCGGCGATGTCTCGCGCTTCCAGCAGAGTCCCAAGCCTGTCAAGCAGGCCGCCGCACCCGGTAGCGGCGGATCGACTGTCCGCCGGGCCCAGCCGCCCGTGGTTCGGATCAATCGCGGTGGCAACACCCAATCGGTCCGGGTCGGTCGCGGAACCAGCGCGCTGCTCCAGGACGAGGCCGAAGGCTTCCAGAACACCGCCGATATCCTTCCCGCGGCCGGCGCCACGCTCGTCCTCTAGAGGCTCATGACCATGAACACGAAATCGAACCGCCGCAGCGCAAACACGTTTCAAACGAGGGGCACAGCCATGAAACGCCGCCTGATTGCAACTTTGATGACCGCGGCGTGCGCCGCACTGCCCCTGGCCTCGATGCCGGCCGGCACGGCCAATGCCCAGTCGGTCATGCAGCCTTCGAGCGATATCGTCGTATCGATCGGCCAGGGCCAGCTGGTCACCGTGCCGGGTAACATGGCCGACATCTTCATCGCCAACGACGCGATCGCCGATGTCCAGGTCAAATCCCAGCGCCAGCTCTACATCTTCGGCAAGTCCGGCGGCGAGACCACTCTCTATGCGAGCGACGCGGCCGGCGAGATCATCTGGGCCGTGAACGTCCGGGTCGGCTCGAATATTTCGAGCATCGACCAGATGCTTGCCCTGGCGATGCCCGAAGCCAAGATCTCGGTTGCGACCATGGGTACCAACACCGTGCTCCTGACCGGGACCGTGGCCGCACCGGAAGACGCATCGGAAGCGGAGCGCCTGGTATCGGCCTTCGTCGGCGAAGGCATGAATGTCATTTCGCGGATGAAGACGGCAACCCCGCTGCAGGTCAATTTGCAGGTCAAGTTCGCCGAAGTCAGCCGTTCGCTGGTGCGTTCGCTGGGCGGCAACCTTTCCACCTTCGACACATCGGGCGGCTTCCAGTTCGCGCTCGGCAACGGCCGCAATTTCCTCCCGAACTGGACCCTCGGAGCTCCGGGCCTGTCGACCGGCACGGAAGGAGGCGAAGGCACCAATGTCATCGTCCCCAATTCGACTGGGGCGACTATCGGCGGTATCGGCAGCCTGCTCGGTCTCGACCTTGCGGGCGCACTCGACCTGGCCGAGCGTAACGGCCTCGTTACCACTCTCTCGCAGCCCAACCTGACCGCATTGTCGGGCGAGACCGCCGAGTTTCTTGCCGGCGGCGAATTCCCGATCCCGATCAGCCAGGGCCTGGGAAGCACTTCGATCCAGTATCGTAAATATGGGGTAAGCCTGTCTTACACTCCCACCGTCCTGGCCAATGGCCGGATCTCGATCCGGGTTCGTCCGGAAGTGTCCGAACTTTCGAGCCAGGGCGCCGTGACGATCAACGGCTTCCAGATCCCCGGCATGACCATCCGCCGTGCGGAAACGACGATCGAACTCGGCTCGGGACAGGCGTTCATGATCGCCGGATTGCTGAGCAATAATGCCCAGTCATCGATCGACAAGGCCCCGGTCCTCGGCGACCTGCCGATCATCGGCAATCTCTTCAAGTCGCAGGAATTCCGCAAGGGCCAGACCGAGCTGGTGATCATCGTCACGCCGTACCTGGTGAACCCGGTGGACGCGAACGACATCATCCTGCCGACCGACGGCTTCCGTGCCCCGACCGCGTTTCAGCAATATCTGGGCAATATGGAACAGGACGGCGTGAGTGGCGGCGATCGACCCAAGCCGACCGCGGTCGGCGAGGAAGCGCCGCCGCCCCAGGTGAGCCTTGACGATCAGTCGACCTTGCCGGCCGAGGCATTTGCCGAGGGCCGCGGCAATGATGACAAGCAGGCCGCAGCAAATCCAACCCCCGGCTTCAGCCTCAAGTGAGAAAGGTGAACAGGATGTCCATCCCTATGACCAAACCGGCCTTCGCGGCCATCGTGCTGGGGCTGTCGCTTGCCGGCTGCATGGGGCCGACCGAAAACCGGTCGCTCGACTCGGTGCGCCAACCGCTGGTGGAGCGCTCCAATTTCGTGCTCGACCTGAACACCAGTTCGGGCGGACTCCCGATCCCGGAACAGAACCGCCTGGAAGACTGGTTCGAAACCATCGACCTGGGGTATGGCGACCGCGTCTCGATCGACGATCCTCTCTCGAGCGTTGCGACGCGCGATGCGGTCTCGGAGATCGCCGGACGCTTCGGGATTCTCGTCAGCGACGTCGCTCCGGTCACGCCCGGAATGCTCCAGCCGGGCACGGCCCGGATCGTCGTCACGCGTTCATCCGCCCATGTCCCGGGCTGCCCGGACTGGGAGGGCAAGAACGCCGTCAATTACAGCAATGCGACGCATGACGGCTTCGGCTGTTCGGTCAACGGCAATCTCGCTGCCATGGTCGCCAATCCGGAAGACCTGATCCACGGCCAGACCGGCACCGGCGAGACCGTGATCATGACTTCGACGAAGGCGATCGAAACCTATCGCGACCAGAAGCCGACCGGAACCGGCACCCTGAGTTCAGTATCCAGCGCATCTGGCGCAGGTGGAGGAGGAAACTAATGAACGCCCCCTGGAAACCCGGTTCCTCGAACGGACGCGATCCGTTCGCCGCCTTCATCTGCGACGAAAGCGCGCTCGACGTGCTGCGTCCGGTCGTGATCGAAATGGGCTGGCAGCCCGAGAAGTGCGCCAAGGGCGGGCTTCGCAACGCCATCCAGTCGCTTTCGATCTCGGCGAGCCCGAACATTCTGATGGTCGACCTGTCCGAATCCGGCGATCCGCTGAACGACATCAACGCCCTCGCCGAGGTTTGCGAGCCCGGCACGGTGGTGATCGCGATCGGCCAGGTAAACGACGTGCGCCTCTATCGCGACCTGCTGGCGAGCGGCATTCACGATTACCTGTTGAAGCCGCTTTCGGCCGGCCAGGTGCGTGACGCGCTGGTCCAGGCACAGGCCGTGTTCGCCGCACCCAAGAACAACGAAGGCCAGGCCGCCAAGCGGCATATCTCGACGGCCATCGTCGGCACCCGCGGCGGGGTCGGCGCTTCGACGCTGGCAACCTCGCTTGCATGGCTGTTCAGCTCGGACCACAAGATGCCGACTGCCCTCCTGGACCTCGACGTCCATTTCGGCACCGGCGCGCTGGCGCTCGATCTCGAGCCCGGCCGTGGCCTGACCGACGCGATCGACAATCCGAGCCGCATCGACGGGCTGTTTATCGAGCGCGCGATGATCCGCGCGAACGACAATCTCGCGATTCTCTCGGCCGAAGCGCCGATCAATTCGCCCTTGATGACCGACGGGTCCGCCTTCGTCCAGCTGGAGGAAGAGTTCCGCCAGGCATTCGAAATGACGGTGATCGACCTGCCCCGCAACATGCTGATCAACTTCCCGCATCTGCTGGCAGACGTGAATGTCGTTTTGCTTGCTACCGAAATGACGCTGGCCTCGGCACGCGATGCAATCCGCATCCTTTCCTGGCTCAAGACCAACGCGCCGCATGCCCAGCCGCTGGTCGTGGCCAACAAGGTCCAGTCGGGCGTCCAGGAAATCAGCAGGCCCGATTTCGAGGCCTCGATCGAGCGCAAGATCAACTTCTCGATCCCGTTCGACCAGAAGGCCGCCGCCAACTCTGCCAAGCTGGGACAGACCTTTGTCGACGCCAGCCGCTCGAGCAAGGCGAGCGCGGTGATGCGCGAAGTCGCCAAGGCGATCATCGGAACCGGCGAAGAAGACGGCGGCGACATCTCCGAAGCCGGCAACAAGTCGCTCCTCGGCAAGTTCGATCTCAAGTCGATCATACCGAAAAAGGACAAGCGTCAGGGCGCTGAGCAGGTCGAAGAACCTGTCGAATGATCCGAGGGGGGCGGCAGCCGGGACGCGCATGACCCGGCTGCCGGATTCCCTCGCAATGAGTTGAAGAGTTTGGAAAGGCATATGTCGAGATGAGCATGATCCAGCTTGTGCTGTTCGCAGCAGGATTGATGGCGGTTCTGGTGCTCGGCTATATGGCCTTGACCGGTCCCAGCCCGGCAAAGGAAGCGCACCGTCGCCTCCAGGGCTTGCGCTACCGGCACTCCGAAAGCGTCGACAACAAGGTCGAAAGCCAGCTCAAGAAGGCGATCGCGGCGCGCAAGCCCAAGATGCACAAGATCGCCGGCTCCGGTTCGCGAGTCGAAGCGCTTGCCGTGCGCCTTCACCGGACCGGCAAGGGCTGGACCCTTTCACAATACATGTACACTTCGCTGGGCCTGTCGCTGGCATTTGCGATTGTGATCTACCTTCGGTCGGGGGCAGTGATCCTGTCGCTGGCGATCGGCCTGTTGTTCGGCCTCGGGATTCCGCACATGGTCGTCAGCTGGTTCATCAAGCGCCGGACCAACGCCTTCAACGCCAAATTCCCGGACGGAATCGAACTGCTGGTGCGCGGTTTGCGTTCGGGCCTGCCGGTGACGGAAACGCTCTCGGTGGTGGCATCCGAAGTGCCCGGCCCGGTCGGCGAGGAATTCAAGGCGATCGTCGAGCGCATCAAGATCGGCCGGACGATGGAGGAATCGCTCCAGGTAACGGCTGACCGGCTCGGTACGCCGGAATTCCAGTTCTTCACCATTACTCTCGCCATCCAGCGCGAGACCGGCGGCAATCTGGCCGAGACGCTCTCGAACCTTGCCGACGTCTTGCGCAAGCGTTCGCAGATGAAGCTCAAGATCAAGGCGATGAGCTCGGAATCGAAGGCGTCGGCCTACATCGTCGGATCGCTGCCCTATATCGTGTTCGGCATGATCTGGTGGATCAACCCGTCCTATATCGGCGGCTTTTTCGAAGACGATCGGCTGATCGTGGCAGGTCTTGGCGGCATCGTCTGGATGTCGATCGGCGCGCTGATCATGGCCAAGATGGTAAGTTTCGAAATCTGATCGGGGGCGGACGAACAACATGCTTACCCAACCAACCGGCCCTACGCTTCTCGGCTTCGACGTCATCCTCGTCGGCACGATCCTTGCCGGGATCGCCGCCGCGGCCGTGATGCTGGCGATCTATGCCGCGGTCACGGTCAAGGACCCGATGGCCAAGCGGGTCAAGGCGCTCAACGAGCGCCGCGAGGAACTCAAGGCCGGGATCATCACCGCCGGTTCGAAGAAGCGCGCCAGCCTGATCCGCAAGACCGAAACCACCGACAAGATGAAGGACGCCTTGAAGGGCATGAAAGTCCTTCAGGACAGTCAGCTGAAGCAAGCCCAGCAAAGGCTGGCCCAGGCAGGGTACCGCAACAAGGAATGGGCGGTCGCGATCATCTTCGGCCGGCTGGTCCTGCCCGTGGTGCTCGGCCTGATTGGCGTCGTGCTGATCTACTGGACCAACACCTTCCCCGACTGGGGCAGCTTCAAGCGCTTTGCGGCGTTCGCGGCCATGGTCGTGCTGGGGTACAAGGGGCCGGACATCTGGCTCAGCAACCAGGTTTCGAAGCGCACTGCCGTGATCCGCAAGGGCCTGCCCGATGCGCTCGACCTGCTGGTAATTTGTGCCGAGGCCGGCCTGACGGTCGATGCTGCGTTCAACCGCGTCGCCAAGGAACTGGGCCGCGCCTATCCCGACCTGGGCGATGAATTCGCCCTGACCGCGATCGAGTTGTCGTTCCTCACCGAACGTCGCCAGGCATTCGAAAACCTCGCCTATCGCGTCGATCTCGAAGCAGTGCGCGGCGTGGTCACAACCATGATCCAGACCGAACGCTACGGTACTCCGCTGGCTTCGGCGCTGCGTGTGCTTTCCGCCGAATTCCGCAACGAGCGCATGATGCGCGCGGAGGAGAAGGCAGCGCGCCTGCCCGCGATCATGACTGTCCCGCTGATCCTGTTCATCCTGCCGGTGTTGTTCATCGTCATTCTCGGCCCGGCCGCGTGTTCGATCAGCGACGCGTTTGCGGCAAAGCCGGGACGGTAAGCGATCCGGCCACTCGGCCGGGAGCGAAACCGGGACGCAAAAAAAAGGGCCTCGATCCCTATGGGATCGGGGCCCTTCCCGCATCCGGCTTGAGCGACCTAGTCGTAATTGCCGCTGTCGATCCCTTCGGCGTGGAGATCGCGGACCTCTTCCTTCACCCGCAACAGCAGCGCCCGGAAGGTTTCGATTTCATCCTCGTTGAACTTCGAGAACAGGCGGCGCTCCATCTCGAGCGCCAGGGGCATGATTTCGCCATGCATCCGGTGGCCCTCGTCGGTCAGGGTCAGCAGGTGAGAGCGCCCGTCATTGGCATTCGGCTGGCGCGCGACCAGGCCCCGCTCTTCGAGTTCCTTGCACGCCCGGTTGACCGCAACCTTGTCCATCAGAGTAAAGGCCGTCAGCTCGCGCTGGGTCATTTCTCCCGTGTCGCCCAGCACGGCCATCACCCGCCATTCGGGGACATTCAGCCCGAAACGCTCGCGGTATTCCTGCGCGATGCGGCCGCTCACGGCATTCGATGTCACCGAAAGCATATAGGGCAGGAAGTCTGACAATCGTGGAGTCGTGCTCATATCGTTGCAATCTGTAACTATCCGCAGTCACGCTTTGCAAGCTCCGATACGAACACGGACACCTGGCCGGACAGAAATGTCCGTCTCTAGCCGTTCACCCGGGAGAGGATGGTTCGCAGCTGGATCAGCTTGTCCGGATCGCGCCGTTCGGGGGCCGTCAGGATCGCGCCGTCGAGCGTTGTTTCGATCGGACTGGGTTCGCGCTGTTCGGGAAGCGACCCGGCCAATGCGACCAGTGTCTTGCGCGCCTTCTCCGAATTGGCGTGGAGCACTTTGAGAATTTGCGCGACATCCGCCCCCTCCTCGGCGTCGCGCCAGCTGTCGTAATCGGTTACCATCGCCAGCAAGGCATAGGGAAGCTCCGCTTCGCGGGCGAGCCGGGCTTCGGGCATCGCCGTCATCCCGATCACGTCCGCTCCCCATTCGCGGTACATCCGGCTCTCGGCGCGGGTCGAGAATTGCGGGCCTTCGATCGCGACATAGCATCCGCCCTTGTGCAGCCTGGCGCCGGACTTCGTTGCCGCCGCCGCGACCAGATCCGACAGGCGCGGGCAAACCGGATCGGCGAAACTGACATGGGCGACCAGCCCGGTACCGAAAAAACTGCTCTCGCGCGCAACGGTCCGGTCGATCAGCTGGTCGACCAGCACGAATTCTCCTGGGGCCAGCTCTTCGCGCAGCGAACCGATCGCGGAAACGGACACGATATCGGTAACCCCGCAGCGTTTGAGTACCTCGATATTGGCGCGGTAGTTGATCCGGTCGGGCGGTATGCTGTGGCCGATTCCGTGGCGCGGCATGAAGGTGAAACGAACATCGCCGATCCTGCCGGTGGTGACCGGGCCGGAAGGCTCGCCAAAGCTGCTTTGCACAGGGATCTGCTGGGCATCTTCGAGGATATCGGCGTCGTAGAGGCCGGTCCCGCCAACCACACCGATATGCCATTGTGCGGACATTGCGCGTTCCTAGGTCTTGAGCAGCCCCGCCATGATGAAATCGACGGCATGCGCTCGATAGCGGTCGCGCAGTTCCTCGGTCAATGAATCCTCGCCGAAGCAATATTGCAGGAAGACTCGCGCGGCAAAGAACCGGTCGGCCGAGCCCACAAGGGTAAAAAAGAACATCGTCGGGTCAACCGGACGGAAAATGCCGGCTTCGATCCCCTCCCCGATCAGCTGGTCGTAGGTATCGTAGATCGGCCTGAGGTAATCGTCTGCCAAGCGCTTCGACTCGCTCGGGGTGCTCTCGTGCAGGAGCTGGATCATCAACCGCACCAGATAAGGCTTGCGGTAAAGCGTATCGACCACGTCGCCAATATGCATCCGGAACCTGGCCTCGAGATCGAGCTCTGTCCCGGTCAGCTTCCCGAGCCCTTCCGAGACCCCGAGCATGTCGCGCGCCAGCAATTCGCGCATCAGCCCGCCCTTGTTCCCGAAGTAATATTTGACCAGCGCGGAATTGAGACCGGAGGCCTTGCTCAATTCGGACAGGGAAACGTCGATCGTGTCGTTTTCGCGCATCAGCCGCGAAGCTGTCGCGAGCAATTGCTCGCGAGCATCGAGCTGTCCTGTTGGAAGAGCCGACATGCCCCCAACCCGCCCCAACTATCGAGGGCCCATCCGGATGCCACCATCAAGCCGGACATGTTCGGCATTGAAATAGGTGTTCTCGGCCATGTGCACGATCAGCGCGGCATATTCCTCGGGGTGGCCGAGCCGCTTGGGAAACGGCACCTGCGCGGCGAGCGATTCCTGCGCCGCCTCGGGCAGGTTATCCATCAGCGGAGTCTTGAAGATTCCCGGGAGGATGGTGTTGACGCGAATGCCCTCGCTCATCAGGTCGCGCGCGATCGGCAGGGTCATCGCGACGATCGCGCCCTTTGAGGCCGAATAGGCGACCTGGCCGATCTGCCCGTCGACCGCCGCGACCGATGCGGTGCTGACCATCACCCCGCGCTCGCCATCGGTCAACGGTTCGGCATCCGCCATCATTCCCGCAGCGGACTTGGCCATGCACATGAAGCTGCCGACCGTGTTGACCATCAAGGTCTGGGTGAATTTCCCGATGTCGAGATGGCTGATTGCGCCGGTTTCGCGATCGCGCCTGGTGATCTTGCCGATCGTTCCGATCCCGGCGCAATTCACGAGGATCCGTTCCTGGCCGTGAGCCGCGCGCGCTTTCGCAAAACCGTCATCGACCGACAACTCGTCCGAAACATCGACCTTGCAGAAGATGCCGCCGATCTCTCCGGCCACCGCCGCTCCGCGCTGCTCGTTGAGGTCGAACAGGGCGACCCTGGCGCCCCGCGCCGCCAGCGCCCTTGCAGTGGCCTCGCCGAGGCCTGACGCGCCGCCTGTAACGACGGCGGAAACGGACTTGTCGATCAGCAAGGCGACCTCCCATGAGCCGGAATCGGCATGTTTTAACCGATCGGCTAAGCGTGCCAGGCCCGCAGGTCAAGCAGGGATCGCGGAGAATGGAAAAATCGTAACAAACGCAACTGTTGTTCGATTGCAACATTCCCGAAACTAATCTTGCAACGCAAAATGATTTGAATTGAAACCAATCCTGTCATCCCGCAGGTGTTAGGCAGCAAGAGTGCTAAATCCGCTCGTCCGCGAGGGTACTGTCGCGAGCGAGGGGGGAGATTCAGAAATCGTGTCCGGCACTGGGCCGGGCCTGCATTGGGGACTGACCTGTGAAAATCCAAGCCCGTCTTAGGGGTGCCGTTGCACCTATTGCACTTTCCATCGCGCTGGTGGGATCGCCCGCCATCGCGCAGGACGACGCCGATACCGAAGCCGCGGAGGCCGAAGATGAAGACGATGCGCCGATCATCGTGACCGGTTCGCGCATCGCGCGCGACGAATTTTCGTCGCCCGCGCCGATCACCGTCGTCGATCCCGAGCTCGCGATCAAGCAGGGCCTGATGGATACCGGCGAAATGATCCAGGGGTCGCCGATCGCGGCCGGTTCGTCGCAAGTTACCGCCGCCCTGTCGAGCCAGTATGTCACCAATGGCGGCCAGGGCGCCCAGACGGTGTCTCTGCGCGGCCTGGGTGCGGAGCGTACCCTCGTCCTCCTCAACGGACGTCGTGCCGGCCCGGCGGGTACGCAGGGTGCGGTTTCGTCCTTCGACCTCAACGTCCTTCCCCAGTCGATCGTCCAGCGCGTCGACATCCTCAAGGACGGCGCCTCGTCGATCTACGGTTCGGATGCGGTCGCCGGCGTGGTCAACCTCATCACCAAGCGCGATACCGACGGGATCGAGGTCGACCTGTTCGGCTCGGGCACGGTCCATGGCGGCGGCGAGCAGTATTCAATTTCGGCTACCTACGGCAAGACCTTCGACCGCGGCCACATCCTCATCGCCGGCAACTTCAACCGGCAGAACGAACTCGAGCGCGGCCATCGCAAATATCTCGGGTGCCCGGAGGCCTATTTCTTCACCGACACGACCTACACGGAGCGGGCCGACCTGGTTGACCCCCGGACCGGTAAAATCGCCTGTGCGAACGGCGATAGCGACACGACCTGGGGCCATATCTGGACCTATGATTACAGCTATTACTACTCGCCGCACGGCAGCAACCTCCCGCCCGATCCTTCCGGAAGCAATATCTACCTGCTGCAATACAGCTATCCGGGCGACAATCTCGGGCTTTACCTGAACGACATTCCGGACCCGATCGATCCGTTCCAGCTGTCGATTCCGGACGGTTGGTACCCGGTCGGCTACGATCCGGTCTCGCAGTCGCTCCAGAACAACTATCATCCGTTGATGGACGACGACACCATCTTTCCGGCGCTTGAACGTTATTCGGCCTATCTCGATGCAGCCTATGAGGTCGCCTACGGCCTCGAGATCTACACCGAACTGCTCTACAACAAGCGTATCACCGAATACGATGCGTCGGGCCAGGTCTGGCAGTTCGGTTTTGGCGAAGACGGCCAGGATCTGTTCGGAATACCGGGCGGCGACCCGCTCGCCAACGGCTTCTCGGGTTCGGCCCTTTACAGCCCGACGGCCTTCATCGACTGGTATGACAGCCGCCAGGAAGTCGATTATTACCGCGGCGTCCTCGGGCTTCGCGGCGGCATTACCGGCAGCTGGAATTTCGACGTTTACGGCCAGTATTCGCGGTCGGATGGCGATTATACCGACCAGCGCGTGCTGCAGGATGCGATCGACACGCAGGATTTCCGCGGCGTGTTCACCGATGCTCCCTGCGCCGGAAACATAACTCCAGTCAGCAACCGACCCTGCGTCGATGTCGACTGGTATTCCCCGCGCGTGATGTATGGCGATTTCAACGCCGAGGAATTGAATTTCCTGACCGACACCGAAACCGGCAACACGGTCTATACCCAGTGGTATGTCGAAGGCATTGTCAGCGGCGAAGTGTTCGAGCTTCCGGGCGGTCCGTTCGGAGTCGCGCTTGGCGGCAATTACCGCGAGGACGAAATCAATGACACGCCGGGGCACGTATCGCTGGCCGCAAACGTGTGGGGCGGTTCGACCAGCGGTATCACCGCCGGCAAGACCCAGACGCTCGAAGGCTTCGGCGAAATCAACGTGCCGCTGCTGGCGGACATTCCCGGCATCGAGCGGCTCGAACTCACGGCCGCCGCGCGTATCACCAATGTGAAGGCCACGCGCGCTTCGGACGGTTTAACCGACGAGGATAACGGGAACTGGACCTACCGGTTCACGGGTGACTGGGCTGTCACCGACTGGCTTCGTTTCCGCGGCACCTATGGCACTTCGTTCCGCGCACCTGCGCTGTTCGAGCAATTCCTTGCCAACCAGGTGTCGTTCCTCGACCAGCGGTCGATCGACCCTTGTATCCAGTGGGCGAACAATCTCGCGGACGGCGCGATCTCGCAGCAGTTTGCAAACAACTGCGCCGCCGACGGCGTTCCGGGAGACCATACCGGGGCCGGCATCGAAG
>NZ_DBNHSF010000170.1:0-2682 GCF_057143545.1 Candidatus Andeanibacterium sp. | reverse complement strand
CGGGCAGCGAATACCCCTCCAGCGCGCCGGGCAGGAGTTCGTCCTTGAAGGGCTCCAGCAATTCGCGCACCCGTCCCTCGGCCGGTCCGTGGTCCATGGCAAGGAAGGAGTTCGCGAAATAGCTGGTCCGCCGCGGATAGACACCGCCATTGAGCGTCTGGTTGATGAATTCGAAGTTGAACGCCTGGATCAGCGCCTCGCGCACGCGCCAGTCCTGGAAGATCGGCTTGCGGGTGTTGAAGACGAACCCCTCCATCCCCGACGGGCGCTGATGCGGGATCTCGGATTTGACGATCCGCCCGTCCTGCACCGCGGGGAAGTCGTAGGCGCTCGCCCAGCGGGCCGGGTTCGACTCGCGGAAGGTGGAGGTCTCGCCGGCGCGGAACGCCTCGAAGATCACGTCGCCATCGGCGAAATACTCGTAGCGGATCACGTCCAGATTGTGCTGACCCCGGTTGAAGGGCAGATCCTTGCCCCAGTAGTCCGGGTTGCGCACGAATTCGATGAACCGGCCCGGCTCGAAATCGCCCACAGTGTAGGGGCCCGTCGCGGTCGGCACGTCGAGCGAGCTTTCGTCGAAGGCCCTGCCCTCCCAGTCGCGCGGGTTCAGCACCGGTCGCAGGCCCAGGATCAGCGGCAGTTCGTTGTCCTGTTCGGAGAAGTTGAACCGGATGCCCCGCTCGCCGACCTTCTCGATACTCTCGATCTTGTCCCAGGCGTTGCGGTAGCGCGGCAGCCCTTTTTCGGCCAGCGTCTCGAACGACCAGATCACGTCATCGACAGTCAGCGGCGTGCCATCGGAGAACGCCGCCTCGGGGCGCAGGTGGAACTCGACCCATTCGCGGTTCGGCCCGGTCTCGACCGATTCGGCCAGCAGCCCGTAAAGCGAGAACGATTCGTCCCAGCTGCGGCCCAGAAGCGTCTCGTAGACATGCACGCTGACGCCCCATGGGGAGCTGCCCTTGAGGATGAAGGGATTGAAGGAATCGAAACCGCCGCGCTCGCCGAAGACGATGCGCCCGCCCTTCGGTGCGTCGGGGTTCGCATAGGGCAGAGACACAAAATCCGGTGGTAGCGCGGGCGCGCCATACATGGCTATCCCATGCTGCGGCTCGGCGCGGGCAATCCCCGCGGCCAGAAACCCCGCCAGAATCGCGATCACCAGTCGTGCCGTGTTGCGCATGCTGCCCTCTCTCTGCTCTGCCTGTCGGCTGATTTTGGCTAAACATACAGACCGGACCGCGCCACTCAAATTTTTATCTTGGAGGATCAGTCAGTTTTCCGTATAAAGGAGGCACTGCTCGATAGGTTTCTTGCCTGTATGAAACCTGCCTCAATAACTAGGCGCCCTCCTTGCGAGGGCGCTTTTTTTATGCTGCAGTTGCACATCCTTGGTTTCGCATTCGTAGCACGCGATGCGGAAGCACCTCAAAATCACCAGACAAGAGGCTGATCGCATGTCACTTTCCGGCAAGACCGCAGTCATTACAGGCTCCACCTCGGGCATCGGGCTGGGAATCGCCGAAACGCTGGCCCGCGAAGGCGCCAATATCGTGATGAACTCCTTTACCGACACGGCCGAGGATCGGGAACTGGCTGAGCGGATCGCTGCCGACACCGGATCGCCCGCCGCCTATGTTCAGGCCGACATGGCCGATGGCGATGCGTGCCGGAGGCTGGTCCAGGCGGCGGCCGAGCGTTTCGGGGGCGTCGATATCCTGGTGAACAACGCGGGTATCCAGCATGTCGCGGCGATTCCCGACTTTCCGGTCGAGAAATGGGACCGCATCATCGCGATCAACATGACATCCGCCTTCCACACCACCGCCGCCGCGCTGCCGCTGATGCGCAAGGAGGGCTGGGGCCGGGTGATCAACATTGCCTCGGCCCACGGGCTGACGGCCTCGCCCTTCAAGTCGGCCTATGTGACCGCCAAGCATGGCGTCGTCGGCCTGACCAAGGTAACCGCGCTGGAAACGGCGGAGGAGGCGATCACCGCCAACGCGATCTGCCCCGCCTATGTGCTGACGCCGCTGGTCGAGGCGCAGATCCCCGACACGATGAAGGAATACGACATGACCGAGGAGCAGGTGATCCGCGAGGTCCTGCTTGCGCGGCAACCCTCCAAGCAGTTCGTCACCATCGAGCAGGTCGCGGGCTTCGTCAGTTTCCTGTGCTCGCCCGCCGCCGATCAGATCACCGGCGCGGCACTGTCCATCGACGGGGGCTGGACGGCGCTGTGAGCCGCAAGCGGATCAACCTGGCGCTCCAGGGGGGCGGCGCGCATGGCGCCTTCACCTGGGGCGTGCTCGACCGGCTCCTGGAAGAGGACGACCTGGAGATCGAGGCGATCACCGCCACCTCGGCGGGGGCGATGAACGCGGCCGCGCTGAAAAGCGGCTGGCTGCGCGGCGGCAATGCCGGCGCGCGCGAGGCGCTCGATGCGTTCTGGGAGGAGATCTCGACCCATACGGTGGTGCCGAATCCGCTGGTGCGCAACTGGCTCGCCGCCACCTCGCCGGGGCCGGAGGCGTTCTCGCGCATCGTCGAGATGAGCCCCGGCTTCGCCGCCTTCGATGCGGCCTCGAGGATGTTTTCCCCCTACGAGGTCAACCCGCTCAACATCCACCCGCTCAGGCCGGTGGTCGACCGGATGCTGGATTTCGACCGGGTCTGCGCAGA
>NZ_DBNHSF010000169.1:0-22500 GCF_057143545.1 Candidatus Andeanibacterium sp. | reverse complement strand
ATGCATTGGGGATTCGCACTCTGGTGTGATATGATGAATTGTCTGAGGTCCGCGCCACGGACCCATATCGGGAGAACGGAAATGAGAAGCCTGATCATGGCTTCGGCCGCATTGGTATCGCTGGGCTATGCCGCTCCGGCAGCGACCCAGGATATCAACGAAGCTATCGACGACATCGAGATCGAGGTCCTCGACCTCGATCGCGAGAAGCATAACCGCCTGACGCTGCCGGTCCTGATCGACGGCCAGGGGCCGTTCGACATGGTGGTCGATACGGGCGCCGAATCCACCATCGTAACGCGCGCCCTTGCCACGCGCCTTGGCCTCACCGATCTGCGCCCCGCAACCCTGGTCGGCATGGCCAGCCGAAGGGAGATCGAAGTCGCGCAAGTGATGGAATTCACGCTGGGCAAGAGCGTGTTCGATATCGAGACCGTGCCGGTGATCGACGACGGCAATGTCGGCTCGGCCGACGGCATCCTCGGGATCGACAGCCTCCAGGGCCGCCGCGTGCTGTTCGATTTCGAAGATCGGACGATCAGCGTGACATCGGGCGAAGATCGCGGTTCGCGCGCTGGCTTTGAAATCGTCGTCAAGGCGCGCAAGGAATTGGGCCAGCTGATCATCACCGACGCAAGAGTGAACGGCATCAAGACCAATGTGATCGTCAGCACGGGCGCGGAAGGCAGCGTCGGCAATCTGGCATTGAAGAACAGGCTGCGCGGCCGGCAGGTCGGCAGTGCGCAGATGACCGATGTCAACGGAGTCGAGGAATCGAGCGAACTGACCCTGGTCCGCGATCTGGAGATCGGGCGCGGCAGGATCAGCAATTTTCCGATCGCGTTTGTCGATTCGCCGACCTTCGAGGCACTCGGCATCGGCGACGAACCGGCGATGGTGCTGGGCATCGGCGAACTTCGCCTGTTCGACCGCGTAGCGATCGATTTCGAGGACAATCGCGTCATGTTCGACCTTCCGCGCGGCCCCCGCTGGATCGAGACCGTTCAGGCTTCGCGCCTCAACCCCTGAGGTTCGCGCCGCGCGGCCAGGCATTGCCCTTTGGCCTTTGAACCCCCAATTGCGGGGCGATGCCGCCGCACCGCAATCAGGGGACCGATTTCAGCAAGCACGCCGACTGGCGCGTCGTCCGGCGGTTCCTCCCCTATCTCTGGTCCAATAAGCGCGCGAACCTGAGGCTGCGGATAACCGGTGCCGTGCTGCTGATCCTCGCGGCCAAGGTGACGGTGCTGTCCATGCCCTATGCCTTGCGCGGGGCGATCAACTCCATGGCGACGCCGGCCATGGAAGCGCTGTGGGCGGCGCTTTCGCTGGTGATCGCATATGCCGCGGCGCGCTTCGCCACCGTCCTGTTCGACAATCTGCGCAACATGGTGTTCGAGCGGATCGGGCAGGGCGCGGTGCAGATGCTGACCGAGGATGTGTTCGAGCGGCTCCATCGGCTGAGCCTGCGCTTCCATCTCTCGCGCCGTACCGGCGAGGTCACCAAGATCATCGAGCGTGGAACCAAGAGCATCAACACCATGCTCTATTTCCTGCTCTTCAATATCGCTCCGACCCTGATCGAGCTGATCGCGGTCGGCGTGATCTTCTATCTCAATTTCGGGATCGAGCTGGTGATCGCGACCTTCGTGACGGTGGCGATCTATATCACCCTGACCAGCCTGATCACCAATTGGCGGGCAAGGCTGCGCCAGCAAATGAACGAACTCGACGGTCAGGCGCTGGCGCGCGCGGTCGACTCACTGCTCAATTACGAGACCGTCAAGTATTTCGGTGCCGAAAGGCGCGAGCAGGAACGCTACTCCAAGGCAGCGGAGGCCTACATGCTGGCCGCGACCAAGAGCGAGAACTCGCTGGCGCTCCTCAATATCAGCCAGGCGGTGGTGACCAACCTGCTGATGGGCGGTGCGATGGCCTTCACCGTCTATGGCTGGTTCGAAGGCCGGCTCAGCGTCGGCGACCTGGTTTTCGTCAACACATACCTGATGCAGCTGTTCCGGCCGCTCGACTTCCTCGGCATGGTCTATCGCACGATCCGCCAGGGCCTGATCGACATGGCGCAGATGTTCCAGCTGATCGACACCGAAGTCGAAGTGGAAGACGCGCCGGGCGCGCCCGCGCTCATAGTCAGGCGCCCGACCGTGACCTTCGAGAACGTCGTATTCGGCTATGAGCGCAACCGCGAAATCCTCCACGGGCTGAGCTTCGAGGTCGAGGCCGGCCAGCGGGTCGCGATTGTCGGGCCATCGGGCGCGGGCAAATCGACCATCGGACGGCTGCTGTTCCGCTTCTACGATCCCTGGCAGGGCAGGATCCTGATCGACGGACAGGATATCGCCCAGGTCACGCAGGAGAGCTTGCGCTCCGTGATCGGGATCGTCCCGCAGGACAGCGTGCTGTTCAACGATACGATCGGCTACAATATCGCCTATGGCCGCGACGGTGCGAGCGAGGCCGAAGTAATCGAGGCAGCCCGGGGTGCAGCGATCCTGCCGTTCATCGAGCAGCTGCCGGAGGGCTTTGACACGCAAGTCGGCGAGCGCGGGCTCAAGCTGTCGGGCGGCGAGAAACAGCGGGTCGCGATCGCCCGAACCCTGGTCAAGAATCCGCCGATCCTGCTGCTCGACGAAGCGACCAGCGCGCTCGACACGCGGACCGAACGGGAAATCCTCACCACGCTGCGCAATATCTCGGAAAACCGCACCACGATCTCGATTGCGCATCGCCTTTCGACGATCGCGGACTCGGATTTGATCCACGTCATGCACAATGGCGAAATTGTGGAGCATGGAACGCATATCGAGTTGCTGCGGGTCGACGGGCTTTATGCCGAAATGTGGGCGCGCCAGGCGGCGGAAACGGATATAGCGGACGAGGCCGCCGAATGAGCGGCAGGAGGAAGGCGATGAACCGACTGCATCTGAAATTCGTGATGACGCCCTTGGCAGCAAGCGCAGCCATGCTTGTCTCGACCGCCAATGCCACCGATCCGATCGTGGCCGTCGCCAATATCCGCCAGATCATGCAGCAGGGGATCAACGCCTCGACCATGGAGGTCTGGGATGTCGGCAACAATGCGATGAACGAGGAAGGCGGGATCGATCCCGAGCAGATGACGCCCGAAAGCTGGGCGCGGCTCGAAACCGCGGCCGAAGGTCTTAAGGCATCCGCGCTCGAAATGTACAATGCCGAGGCCTTCCTCGCCGCCTCGCCGGAGGACATGCCCGAGCAGGACGCTCCCGGCGTGGTCTCGATGGAGGATGTGCAGCGCTTCATCGATGCCGACCACGATGCGTTCCGGGCGGCGGCCAAGGGCCTCGCCGATCATTCCGATCTCCTGATTGCGGCCGCGCGCAACCGCGACGCATCGGCTGCAGGCGATCTGGTCGCGCAGCTCGACCAGGTGTGCGAGGTGTGCCACGCGCAGTTCTGGTATCCCGAGCAGAACGTGCTGGCACGCCGGTGACTGGCGGCCCGTTCTAGAGGATATATTTCGACAGGTCGGTATTGCCCGCCAGTTCGCCGAGCTTCTCGCGCACATAATCGGCGTCGATCTTCACCGTTTCGCCCTTGCGGTCCTCGGCTTCAAAGCTCAATTCCTCGAGCAGCTTTTCCATTACCGTCTGCAGGCGGCGGGCGCCGATATTCTCGACACTCTCGTTCACTTGCGCGGCGATCCGGGCGACTTCCTCCACCGCGTCAGCGGTAAAGTCGAGCGTCACTTCCTCGGTCCCAATCAGCGCCTTGTACTGTTCGACCAGGTTCGCCTTGGTCTCTGACAGGATGCGGACAAAATCCTCTTCGGTAAGCGACCTCAGCTCGACCCGGATCGGCAGCCGTCCCTGGAGTTCGGGGAGCATGTCCGAGGGCTTGGCGACATGGAACGCGCCCGAGGCAATGAACAGCACATGGTCGGTCTTCATCGGACCGTATTTGGTAGCGACCGTGGTGCCCTCGATCAGCGGCAGCAGATCGCGCTGGACCCCCTCACGGCTGACCGAACCGCCGCGCACATCGGAGACCGCGATCTTGTCGATCTCGTCGAGGAAGACGATTCCGTTGGTTTCGGCATTGGCTAGCGCGACCCGGGCGACGTCGTCCTGGTCCATGCGCTTTTCTGCTTCCTCTTCGACCAGCTTGTCCCACGCATCGGGAACCTTGAGCTTGCGCCGCTTGAGGTTCTGGCGGCCGAACGCCTTGCCCATCATTTCGGAGAGGTCGATCATCCCGACGTTCCCGCCCATTCCGGGAATATCCATCATTTTCGACGGCGCGTCGGCGACTTCGATCTCGACCTCGACTTCGTTCATCGCGTTCTGCACGATCCGCTGGCGGAAACTCTCGCGGGTCGCCTCTGAAGCGTTGTCGCCCACCAGCGCGGTCAGCAGCCGGTCCATCGCCGCTTTCGACGCCGCTTCACGGACCGCCTCGCGGCGGCGATCCTTCTCCAGCCGGATGGCTTCCTCGGCAAGATCGCGGGCGATCTGTTCCACGTCGCGCCCGACATAGCCGATCTCGGTGAACTTGGTCGCTTCGACCTTGACGAACGGCGCTTCGGCCAGTTTGGCAAGGCGGCGGCTGATTTCGGTCTTGCCGCAGCCGGTCGGCCCGATCATCAATATGTTCTTTGGCGTCACCTCGTCGCGCAAATCGGGACTGAGCCGCTGGCGCCGCCAGCGATTCCTCAGCGCGACGGCGACCGCGCGCTTGGCGTCCTTCTGGCCAATTATGTGCTCGTCGAGCGCGGCGACAATCGCCTTGGGAGTCAAATTGTCGATCATCGGTCAGACAGTCTCGATCGTGACCTGATTATTGGTGAAGACACACACTTCGGCTGCGACTTCCATCGCCCGCCGGGCGATCTTTTCGGCATCGTCTTCATAGGGATCGAGCGCACGGGCCGCGGAAAGCGCATAATTCCCACCCGAACCGATCGCGGCGACTCCGCCTTCAGGTTCGAGCACGTCGCCATTGCCGGTGATCACCAGCAATTTTTCATGGTCGGCGACGATCATCATCGCCTCCAGGTTGCGGAGATATTTGTCGGTCCGCCAGTCCTTCGCCAGTTCGACCGCCGAGCGCAGCAACTGGCCCTGAAATTGTTCGAGCTTGCGCTCGAGCCGCTCGAACAGGGTGAAGGCATCGGCAGTTGCCCCGGCGAACCCCCCGATCACCTTGCCATCGTCTCCGATCCGGCGGACCTTCCTGGCATTGGGCTTCATCACCGTGTTGCCCATCGACACCTGGCCATCGCCCGCGATCACGGTCTTGCCGCCCTTCTTGACGCCGATGATGGTGGTGCCATGCCACTGGATCATGCCGTGGCTGTCGCGTGAATTTTTCATGCGCAGGAATATGGGCGCTTATCGGGATTGCTTCAAGCGCGGCGCGGGACTGCCCGGCCTAGCTGCCCCCGGGGCCGGCCGCACCGCCGCCGAAGCTGCCGACCTGCCCGATATTGCCGAACAGATCCTCGAGGAATCCCCGCTCCTTGCCGAGCGTCGGGGTCTTGTCGCCCTCGGGGCTGAGATAGGCGACCTGGTCGATCCCCAGAACGTTGACCGAACTGACATTGCCGTTGCTGTCGAACTTGATTTCGAGCGCCGCGTGCTGACGAATCTTCGGGCGCGTGAAGGGCTTCTGCGAAGTGGTGCTCGAGATATAATACCAGGTCGGTTCGCCGAACTGGCTCGTGAAAGTCGGGTGGCCCAGCGTTCCTTCGACCGAGGTCTGGTTGTCGATCCCGGGCTGGACCGCGTCGATCAGCGTCGGGTCGGAAATATAGCCGCGATGGTCGGCGATCGAGCTGCAGCCCGCAACAAGCGCCCCCGCTGCCAGTCCTGTCCAGATCCGCAAGCCCTTGCGCATGACCTTAAAATCTCCGCTTCGCCTGCCGTCCTGCCCATTGTGCCGGAGCGGCCAAAGTTCTATCGGCGCGAGCCTTAGGGTGAAGCGCGCGCCGGCGCAATGCCGCTTGCGGATGCGCGATTGAATTCCGCCTGAACAAAAAAGGGCCCCAGCCGACGATGACATTCCTGTCCCGCCTGTTCGGAAATTCCGCAGACCCGCGCGAGGAGTTGCGCGGACTGTGGCACCGCATCGTCGAAGTCGCCCGCGAGCGGCAATGGTATTCGGAACTGGGGGTGGCAGACACGGTCGAAGGGCGCTTCGAGATGATCGTGGCCGTGCTTTCGCTGGTGCTGATCCGGATGGAAAGCGATGAAAGCCTGACCCGGACGTCGGTGCTCCTCACCGAACTGTTCGTGGAGGACATGGACGGGCAATTGCGCCAGCGCGGCATAGGCGACCTGGTCATGGGCAAGCACATCGGAAGGCTGGTTTCGGCGCTGGGCGGGAGGCTTGGCGCCTATCGTGCAGCGCTGGCGCAGCCAGGCAATCGGGCGCTGGCCGCGGCGGTCGCTCGCAATTTCGACCTTCCCGAAAGCAAAGAGGGTGCGGACCTCGCTCAGGCCCTGCGCGATCGCTCCGGACGCCTGGCAAGGATCGCCAATGACGACCTGCTGGCCGGGAAATTCTAGTACGATGGACCTGCCCGAATTCTCACGCATGATCGCGATCCGCCAGATCGACGCGCGGCGGCACAGGCTTGTGGCGAGCGAACAGGAATGCGCAGCGCTGGCGCAGCGTTTCGGGCTGGTGGAAGTGAAAAGTCTCTCCGCCGAACTCGAACTCGAACGCCAGGGCGAGGAAATTGCCGTCAGCGGGTCGATGGACGCAGCGATCGTCCAGAGCTGCGCGGTCACCGGAGAGGACCTTCCGGTCGCAATTCACGAGGAACTGGCGTTCCGCTTCGTGCCCGAGCACAGGGCCGAGGCCGGACCGGACGAGGAAATCGAACTCGAGGCCAACGACCTCGACGAGATTCCCTATGCCGGCGACTCGATCGATATCGGCGAGGCCGTGGCGCAAAGCCTCGCGCTGGCAATCGATCCCTATGCGATTGGACCCGGCGCCGAGGAAGTCCGCAAGCAGGCCGGGCTTCTCGACGAGGCTCTATCCGGACCCTTCGCCGCGCTCAGGTCGCTCAAGCAGGATTGAAGGGACTCACTTCCGCGCATCGAGGAAACAGCAATGCCGGTGGATATTCCCGGCCTGCCGGTTGACCGGATTGCCCCCTCCATCGCTAAGCCATTTACTTCTCATCACGTGCAGCGATATCAACGCCGCAGCGGAGCCGACCCGATGTACGAATTCATACCCGATGGCCAGGCGGCCCGAGTGCTGATCCCACTGGGCCTGGCATTGATCGCGGCGGCGATCATGCTGGTGGCCTGGCATCGGATCCGATCGCGGCGGGCCCGGACAGCCTTGCGCACGACCCTGGTCAGATACAAGGTCTGGGACTGGATTACCGGAATCACCGGCTCACGGCAAAGGCGGCTCACCTACGAGCCGGAAAGCAAGCGCGGCAAGGACTGAATCCAAGGCCGGGCTGTCCGGCAAACGATCAGAAGGGAATATCGTCGTCGAGATCGTCGGCGAAACCGCCGCGGTCCTGTGAACCGCCGCCACTCGACGAGCCTCCGCCCCGGTCGCCATTGTCCCAGCCTCCGCCGCCCGAGCGCTGCCCTCCGCCGCCGGGTGCGCCGTCGAGCATGGTCATCGTTCCGCCGACCCCGACCGAGACCTCGGTGGTGTAGCGGTCGTTACCCGATTGGTCCTGCCACTTGCGAGTGCGCAGTTGGCCTTCGATGTAGACCTTGCTGCCCTTGCGCAGGTATTTCTCGGCGACGCCGACCAACCCGTCGGACTGCAGCACGACATTGTGCCACTCGGTCTTTTCCTTGCGTTCGCCGGTGTTGCGGTCCTTCCAGCTTTCCGAGGTGGCGACGCGCAAATTGGCGATCCTCCCACCATTCGCAAAGGTCTTGACCTCCGGGTCTGCCCCCAGATTGCCGATCAGCATTACCTTGTTGAGTGAACCGGCCATCGAATTTCCTCTCCCGGGCTACAGACCGAGCGCCATGGCGCTCCAATAGGTGATTCCCGCAAAGGTGTAGGCGAGCGCGAACAGGTAAAGCAACATGAACAAGGGCCATTTCCAACCATTCGTCTCCCGCCGCGCGACCGCGATCGTCGAAAGACATTGCGGGGCGAACACGAACCAGGCGAGGAAGGCCAGCGCCATTGGCAGGGTCCAGCGCGCCGAGAGCTGGTCGCCAAGCGCCCGGGCGGTCTGCTCCTCGTCGTCCGAGGCTACGGCATAGGTCGTCGCCAGCGAGGAAACCGCCACTTCGCGCGCGGCCATCGCCGGGATCAGCGCCAGCGCCATGTCGCGATCGAAGCCGATCGGTTCGACCACCACCGCGAGGCCATTGGCCAGCTGGCCGGCAATCGAGGCATCGACCTGGTTCTCGCCCGGCGCTGCCTTGGGGAAAGTCAGCAACAGCCACAGCACCACTGTGACCATAAAGATGATCGTCCCCGCCCGGCGCAGGAACACCCAGGCGCGTTGCCACAAGCCGATCAGGATGTCCGTCAGGCGGGGGAGCTGGTATTTCGGCAGCTCCATGATGAAGCCCGAGGCAGCGCCCTTGGTCACCGAGCGCCGCAGGACCAGCGCGACAGCCATCGCGCCGACGATCCCGGCGACGTAGAGCGCGAACAGGACCAGCCCCTGCAATCCTATCCCGGGCCCGACCGTCGTGGCGGGAATGAAGGCAGCGATGATCACCGCATAGACCGGGAGCCGCGCGGAACAGGTCATCAGTGGGGCAATCAGGATCGTGGTCAGCCGGTCCTTGGGATCGGCGATGCTCCTGGTCGCCATGATCCCCGGGATCGCACAGGCGAAGCTCGACAGCAGCGGAATGAAGCTGCGCCCCGAAAGGCCGACATAGGCCATCAGCCGGTCCATGATGAATGCCGCCCGGGCCATGTAGCCGGTCGCTTCCATCACCAGGATGAAGGCGAACAGGATCACGATCTGCGGCAGGAACACCACCACCGAGCCGACACCTGAAAGGATGCCCTCGGTCAGGAGATCGCGCAGGAAGCCTGCCGGAAGATTGGCGAGCGACAATTCGATCAGCACGCCGACCCCGGCATCGAGCGCATCGGCAAATGGGGTCGCCCAGGCGAACACCGCCTGGAAGATCACGAACAGCAGCGCGAACAGGATCGGCGGGCCGAGCCAGGGATGCAGCAGGACCTTGTCGAGCCGCGCATGCAGGCGATGCTGGGCCGTCTCGGACAGAATCGCGCCCTTGGCGATATTGCTCGCCGCCAACCGTCGTTCGGGTAAAGTGAGATGCGGGCGCTTGTGGGCCTGCGGATCTCGTTCGGCCCGGGCCTCGGCCGCCGAGATCGCCTCGACCAGTTCGGAAAGGCCCCTGCGTCGCACCGCGACGGTCGACACCACCGGGACGCCAAGCGCCTCCTGCAATGCTGCGGGATCGAGCACCAGCCCGTCGCGTTCGGCGAGGTCGACCATGTTGAGCGCGACGATCGTCGGCCGCCCCAGTTCGATGACCTCCTGCGCGAATACGAGATGTTGCTCGATATTCGAGGCGTCGATCACCACGATCAGCACTTCGGGCCGGGCCTCTCCGGCGAATTCGCCGAACACGACCTTGCGGGTGACTTCCTCGTCGGGACTCGTCGCATCGAAGCCGTAGCTTCCGGGCAGGTCGATCAGTTCGACCGGCTCGCCGGAAGGCAGGATCAGCCGCCCCGCCTTGCGTTCGACCGTCACCCCCGGATAGTTGGCGATCTTCTGCCGCGCCCCGGTCAGTGCATTGAACAGCGCGCTCTTGCCGGCATTCGGATTGCCGACCAGCGCCGCGGTCCGCAGGCGGCTCATGCCAATACCTCTACGGTCATTGCGCGGGCGTGCGAGCGCCGCAAGGCGACGGTCATCCGCCCGATCTCGATCGCAATCGGATCGCTCCCGGCAAACACTCCGCGATGGGCGATCGCCACTTCCGCTCCCTCATCGATCCCGAGCGCACGCAGCCGCTGGCCTTCCTCGGGCGCGAGCCGGCGCCAGTCGACCGCGACAATGCGGGCCTTTTGACTGCGGGGAAGGGTGTCGAGCGTCATCTCCGGCCCGCTGCCAGAACCTTCCACTAATTGCAACTAATTCGCATTAGGAATTAACGCGCGGGATAGCGCAGGCGGCCGAGGAAGCGGGTAACCGAAAATCCGTCGCGCTGCTTGAGCAATCGGGCCTTGGCCTTCTCGAATTTCATCACCCCTTCGATCCGGCGATCGAGAAAGGCGCGGGTTTCGGCCTTGCCCTCGCTCTCGTCGCCGACAAACACCGCCAGCGTCGCGGCATAGATCGAGGCGAGGATCGCCCGCTTCGTATAGTGATTGTAATCCGCTGCGGTATCGCCAGCGAGCCGCCACATCAGGTCGGCGCTGTTCCAGCCGAGCCTGAGCGCGCGTGCGGCATTCTGCGGCATGGCCATGATCGCCTGGGCGCGGCGCAGCGCCTCTTCCTTGCCTGCCACGCATTCGAGCCGGAACTGGACCAGCGCGCGAATGCGTTCGCGGATCGGCATCGCAGCCAGGACTTCGACCGAGAAGGCCTCCTTCATTCGCGCATCGACACTCGCGGCCCACGCCGCGATCATGTCCATCGCGCCGCCGGGAAAAGCCAGGCGCGCGACAGCGGGATCGATCCCTATCGGCATAGCGGCATGCTCTACCGCCCGTTCGCTCCACCCGTCGAAGCCGGCCGCATCCGCTATCAGCGGCGCGAGCCTTGCGCGGATCTCGTCGAGCGTAAGATCGGCCGTATCCATCGATCAGAAAGTGGGCCCGTAGGAATTGGCGCCTTCGCGCTCGTTTTCCGGCTTCTGGTTCTGCTCGATCTCGGCAACCAGCTGGCTGTTAGGGCCATCGAGCAAGGCATAATCGCGCGCGGTGCGGCCGGAATTGTCGGTCCGGTCGGGGTCGGCCCCGGCTTTGAGCAGCACGCGCATGATCGCAACGTCGCGCTTGTGCACAGCGGCGATGAGGGGCGTCTCGCCGGTCGAGTTGGCGATGTCGACCCTGGCCCCTGCCTTGATCAGCGCCTCCGCCGCATCGGTCAGGCCCAGTTGCGCAGCGAGCACCAGCGGAGTGACACCGTTTACATCGCGAATGTCGGGATTGGCCTTTTGCTGGAGCAGGAACCGGACCCACGTCAAATCCCGGCGCTTGACCGCGATGTGCAGGCCCGTCTCGCCGGTCGTCAGGTCGCGCGAATTCACGAGTGTCGATCCCGGCGCGCTGAGCAGCTCGACCACCTTCTCGCCATCCTTCTCCTTCACCGCCTGGAGGAACTGGTACTGATCGGAATATTGCGCCTGTGCCGGCGCGGCGAAAACCAGCGCGCCTGCCGCTGCTGCGATTGAAATGCGGTGGATGCGGCTTCCCCGTGCCACTTGCTTCTCCTGATTGTTCATTCGGCGTGACTATGCTCTTGCCGCAACTGCGTTAGCAGAGCATGAACCGCCACGCCATGTTGAAAGCCTGCCTGACAGCCATTTCCGCTGCCCTCCTCCTGGTATCATGCGGCAATCCGGAAGCGGCCAACGCCCCTCCACTCGCCGGTGCAGCGATCGGCGGACCCTTCACCCTCACCGATACGCAAGGCAAGCAGGTCAGCTGGTCGGACTTCGCCGGCAAGTATCGCGTGGTCTATTTCGGCTATGCCTATTGTCCCGATGTCTGCCCGCTCGACGTCCAGCGGATCATGAAGGGGTACAGCCTGTTCAAGGAACGCGAACCGGAACTCGCCGTCCAGGTCCAGCCGATCTTCATCAGCGTGGATCCCCAGCGCGATACTCCCGCAGTGATGGCCGAATTCCTCTCGAATTTTCCCGGCGGCATGATCGGCCTTACCGGTCCGGTCGAGCAGGTGGACGCCGCGGCCAAGGCCTTCGGCGTGTGGGTCCAGCGCGAGGAGCCGAACGAAGAGGGCGGCTATCTCGTCAACCACACCAACATCACCTATTTGATGGGGCGCGAGGGCGAACCGATCGCGGTCCTGCCGGTCGATGAGGGCCCCGAAGCAATTGCTGCAGAGCTCGAACGATGGACAGGCTGACCGGCGGCGAATTGCGCTATCGCTTCTGGGAGTTGCCCCTGCCGGAACTCAGGCGCGCCGAATGGGAAGCGCTGTGCGACGGCTGCGGCCGATGTTGCCTGCACAAGATCGAAGATGCCGACAGCGGCGCAATCAGCGGCACCAATGTCGCCTGCAAGCTGCTCGACACAAGGACCGCGCGCTGCAGCGACTATCGCAACCGCAAGGCCCATGTCCCCGATTGCCTGCGGTTGACCTTGAAGATCGTCAACGAGGTTCCCTGGCTGCCGGAAACCTGCGCCTATCGGCGCCGCGCCGAAGGCAAGCCGCTGCCGGGCTGGCACTATCTCGTCTCGGGCGACCGGGAGGCGGTGGTCCGGGCGGGCGTGTCGGTGATCGGCCGCACGATCAGCGAGACCAGGGCCGGGCCGCTCGAGCATCATATCGTCGACTGGCCGGATCAAGCGGCAGCGGGACAATGATCGACTGGCTGAGACGATCGGCTACAGAGCCCAGCATCGCCCTCGCCGGTCGCGAAATGCCGATCGCGATCAGGCGCCATGCGCGCGCCAAGCGAATGACCCTGCGCCTCGCTCCGGATGGCAGCGAAGTGCGGGTGACCTTGCCGCGCTGGGGCAGGACCGCCGACGCAATGGAATTTGCCGCACGCCGGCGCGACTGGCTCGAAGCGCAACTTGTGAGGATCCCGCGATCCAGCCCGCCCGCTCCGGGCGGAATTGTCGCGTTTCGCGGCGAGGAGCTGGAGATCGACTGGCAACCCAAGGCGCTGCGGAGACCCGAGAGAAACGGGAGCGCAATCCGCCTCGGCGGGCCGCAGGAGACGATTGCACGACGGCTCCAGCGCTGGCTCGAGCAGGAAGCGCTTGGCTTGCTCGAACAGGACGTTGCCCTCTATTGCGGCCGGGCCGGATGCGAAGCTCGACCGGTCCGGCTTTCGCGCGCGCAACGACGCTGGGGAAGCTGCGCGGGAGACGGAACGATCCGGATCAACTGGCGGCTGGTCCAGGCGCCCGACCATGTCCGGCGTTCGGTCGTCGCCCACGAAGTCGCGCATCTGCGACATTTCGACCATTCGGCGCAATTCCATGCCCTGCTCGACACGATTTTCGAAGGCGATATTCGTGCTGCCAATCAATGGCTTAAAGACCACGGGCGCCAGCTTTATGCAGCCTTCGGCTAGTTCCTAACCCGTTGTTAACCCTGTTCCTCCACATCCGTCAGGATGGGTCGAACCGTACTCGCCTTGGCGACCGCACTAGTCATGGTCACGGCGCCTTCGCAGGCCGCGGAGGAGGCCGGCTGCAAGCTGTGCGAGGATGCGCGCCAGGAACGCCAACTCGCCCCGCTGCAGGTGCAGGTCGTCAGCGGGCTCGAATTCAGCAAGCTGGCGTTGCTCAACAAGGGTGACGGCGAGGTCGAACTCGACCCGGTCACCGAGCGGAAGATAACCCGCCAGAACCTGATCGACCTCGGCGGCAACGCATTCAAGGGCCGCGCAATCATCACCGGCGAGCCGTTCGAACCGGTTTCGATCGAAATGCCCGCCAGCGTGATGCTGTTCAGCGCCGGTGGCGCGGAAGCGGAAGTGACCGACTTCGTGACCGACCTCGCCGATTTCCCGGTGCTCGACGAAAACGGCAAGCTCGAATTCGCCTTTGGCGGCAGACTCATGACCCGCAAGGCCGGTACCGGGACATTTCGCGGCCGGATTCCGATCAGGGTCGACTATAACTGACCCCATTGCGCCCGATAAGGCCAAATACGCTGGCGGATTCGCCATCCAGCCCCTACATTCACGATTATGAGATTCTGGCGGGAGATATCGCCCACTGGCGCGGTGCAGGATTTTGCCGCGGTCTGGAGGAGCAATCCTTATCGCTGGCGGGTGCTGGCGGTTTCGATCGCCGCGACCGCGATCTTTTTCTATGTCCTGATCCCCAAAAGCGAGCGCGCACCCCCAAGACCGTTCGAAATCACCTACATCTCGACCTTCGAGGACGGCCGGAGCGACGATCAAATCCTGTCCGAGAACGTCCAGTACCAGAAGCTCAAGGAAGAGCGCGAAGCGCTTCAACAGCAGCGCGAGCAGATTCGCCGCGATGCGGCCGCGGCGATCGGCCGGGCCACCGGCCTCGATGTCGATTCGATGCAGCGCGAAGCCGACGCGGAGCAGGCGCTGGAAGCGCAGGAGTTGGAAGAGCGGAGGGCCGTAGCGCAGGCACGTGCCGAGGCGACCCTGCGCGAGCGGAACCTCACGGTTGGCGGCCAGTAGCGACGACCATCGCTGGCTCTATGCGGCAGCAGCGCTGGCGCTGCGCGGCCGCCCGGCCAGCCGGCCAAACCCTTCCGTCGGCGCAATCCTGGTCAAGGACGGGATCGTCGTCGGGCGTGGCTGGACCCGGCCCGGCGGGCGCCCCCATGCCGAAGCTGTCGCATTGGCCCAGGCGGGCGACGCGGCGCGCGGTGCAACCGCCTATGTCAGCCTCGAGCCTTGCGCGCATCAAAGCCCGCGCGGTCCGCGTTGCAGCGACCTGCTGGTCGAGGCGGGCGTCGCTCGCGCCGTGATCGGCGTGCTCGATCCGGATCCAAGGACGGCAGGCGACGGAATTGCCAGGATGGAGGCCGGCGGGATCGGCTGCGAGCTTGCGGAATGCATGGCCTGCCGGGCCAGCCTTGCCGGTTATCTGTCGCAACGCGAGAAGCGCCGGCCATTCGTCACCCTCAAGCTCGCGCTGACGGCCGACGGGTTCATCGCCCGCAGCGACGGGGCCAGCAAATGGATCACCGGCGAGGAGGCGCGCGCGCATGCCCATGTCGAGCGCGCGATGAGCGATGCGATCCTGGTTGGCGGCGGAACCCTGCGAGCGGACGATCCGAGGCTCGATGTCAGGCTCGAAGGGCTGGAACAGCGCAGCCCCGAACGCTGGGTGTTGACGCGCGGGGCAGCGCCCGAGGGCTGGCGGTCCATCGACACGCCGGACGCGATTTCGCGGATGAGCAACATCCAGTACCTGTTCGTCGAAGGCGGCGCGCAAACCGCCGCTTCCTTGCTCGAAGCCGGTCTGGTCGACCGGCTGCTGGTCTATCGCGCGCCGATCGAATTCGGCGAGGGAATCCCCGCATTTTCGGATCCCGCGCCCGACGGCGTCCCCGCAGGATGGAAATTGGCCGACCGGCGCCAGCTTGGCAGCGACACCCTCTCCATCTATGAGCGCGGCTGATGTTTACCGGTATCGTCACCGCCATCGGCACAGTCACCGCGAGCGAACAGCGCGGCGATCTGCGCGTGACGATTGCCTGCCCCTACGATCCGGATACGATCGACATCGGAGCCTCGATCTCGTGTTCGGGCGCCTGCATGACGGTGGTCGACAAAGGCGGCAAGGCAGGCGACGCCTGGTTCGCAATCGACGTCTCAGGCGAAAGCGTTTCGCGCACGGCGGCAGGCATGTGGAAGGAAGGCAATGCCGTCAATCTCGAGCAGCCCCTCAAGCTGGGCGACGAGTTGGGCGGGCATATCGTCACCGGCCATGTCGACGCGGTTGGCGAAGTGGCGCGGCTTGAGGCCGAGGGCGATTCGATCCGGCTCACGATAGTCGCTCCGGCGGAGCTTGCGCCGTTCATCGCACCCAAGGGCTCGATCGCGGTCGATGGCGTTTCATTGACGGTCAACGAAGTCGCCGACCAGGCCGACGGTTCGGTGAGGTTCGGACTCAACATCATCCCGCATACTGCCCATGTCACGACGTTGGGCAAGCTCGACCAGGGCGACAAGGTCAATCTCGAGATCGACACATTGGCCCGCTATCTCAAGCGGATGCAGGACCTCGCAGCGCTTGCTTAAGCGGTCACTTCTGCCAGCGCGGAAATGAACTTATCGATATTGCCCGTCGTCAGCCCGGCGATGTTGATCCGCCCCGAACCGGCCATGTAGATTGCGTGATCCTCGCGCAATTGCTGGATCTGCTCCGTCGACAGGGCGAGGACCGAGAACAGCCCGTTCTGCATGCCCACCGGCGTCAGGTCGAGTGAACCAACCGTGCCCGCTGCGGCCAGTCGATCGCGCACCTGACGCATGCGGGCGCGCATCGTGTCGAGTTCGTCGGTCCACATGTCGACCAGTTCGGGATCACGCAGCACCAGCCGGACGGCGGCCGCGCCGTGATCGGGCGGCATCGACCAGGTCGCGCGCGCGAAGGCATGGCCGTTCGACATGATCGCGCCGACCTGCCCGGCATCCTGGGCCATCACATAGACTGCGCCGACGCGGTCGCGATAAAGCCCGAAATTCTTGTCGCAGCTGTAGGCGACGATCGCTTCGGGCACCGCGGCCAGCACCGCTCGCACACCATAGGCATCCTCTTCCATCCCGTAGCCGAGGCCTTGGTAAGCAAGATCGAGCAGCGGCAGGATGCCGCTATCCGCCAGCAGCGCCGCGATCTCGTCCCATTCCGCATGGGTGTAATCGATTCCGGTCGGGTTGTGACAACAGCCGTGAAGCAACACGGCATCGCCCCGCTCGGCATCGCGAATCGCCACGCGCAGCGCATCCATGTCGGCGCTGCCGCGCAACCCGGCATGCTTGAACTCCGCCAACTCCAGGTCGAGATCCTTGAGAATCTGCGCATGGTTAGGCCAGCTGGGCGTGCCCATCCAGACCTTGCCGACGCCGGCCCGCTTGGCCAGTGCAACCGCCAGCCGCACTGCGCCCGTCCCGCCCGGAGTTTGCATGCCTTCGATCCGTCCGCCCTTGGTCGGGTCTTCCCCGAAAATATAGGGCATCAGCGCATGGACGAAGCCCATATCGCCTTCCGGGCCGAGATAGGACTTGGACTCCTGTTCATCGACCAGCTTCTGTTCGGCCGCCTTGATTGCACCGAATACCGGGGTGTCGCCCTGCCCGGTGCGATAGACCCCCACCCCGAGGTCGATCTTGTCGGGCCGTTCGTCGGCGCCATAGAGTTTGATCAGCGCAAGCAGCGCATCGGGCGGCTGTTGTTGCAGTGTTTCGAGCATAGCGCGCGCTCCTTGGCGAGCGCGGCGCGCAACATCAAGATCGAATTGGCGAAGCCGCCAAAAATGCGGTGGTCAGAAGGGCAGCCAGCGCTGCTTGTGCGAGAATTTCATGTAGCCGACATTGAGACCGAGCCGCAGCCCCGCACCAACCCTGACCGGCACCAGCACGACATCGCCGCGCCGCAGATAGCTGACATGGAAGCCGCCGATGAAGTAGGCCTGCCCTTCTCCTTGCCCGAAAGTCTCGAACAAATCTTCGCTGTCGTGGAGATTGTAGACCAGCACGAAGGTGCTCGCGGCATTGGCCCCGACATCGATCCCGAGCGAAGGGCCGCGCCAATAGACCGGCTGGGTGCCTTCGATCTTGTGATAGAGCGTGCCTGAGCCGTAGCGCGCGCCGAACACGAATGCGCCGCCGCCTTCGCGCCCGACGATATAGCCATTGGGCTCGCCCTGCTTGGCCAGGATGTCTTCGATCACGCCGGCAAGGCCCTGTGCGCCCTTGCCGAACAGTCCTTCCGCCGCGCCGACCAGGTCGTCCTGCTGGTATGTGTCACCTTCGCCAACTGCCGCCGGGGGCGCTTCTCCCACTGGCCCCGAATTGACCGCGGGCGCCGGATTGCCGGGCTGGTAGCCGTAATCGCTCTCGGCGGACGCGACCTGATAGGGTGCGGGAGGGAGTTCGGCGACAGGTGTCGGGCGATAATCGGAAGCGGGCGGCAGGGTGGCAAAGCCATCGTCATAGGCGGCGCTTGGATCGATGGTCTCGATCTCGGCGGCTGCGGGCACAGCGCCGGTCATGGCGAAGCAGGCCAGCACTACCAGCGTCATCCGGCGCAGCGTAGCGATCACGACAGCTTCCATGGCGATTGCCCTCCTCCGGCCGATCCCTTCAAACCGGAGAAAAGAATCCTCCGCGCCTGAAGCGGCAATGAACAAACGGCCAACCGAGTCCGATTTGCGGTGAAGCGAGTCCGCCGGTTGCCCGGCCAGAGCAGGGAGCAATGATTCGTACCCGCGGCAGATATGCTTGCCGCCTCCCCTGCCCCCCGTTATAGCGCGCGCCCTGTGCCGCTGCGTTCCGGAGACGTGGGTGAGTGGCTGAAACCAGCGGTTTGCTAAACCGCCATACTGGAACTACCGGTATCGAGGGTTCGAATCCCTCCGTCTCCGCCAGCAGTCGTCCCTGATAGGGGTGAATGATGGCGGATATGCGAGCGGTGGACGAACCCTTGGTTCGGAGTCGGGGCGCCGCAAGGCGCGTAGACGTCTGGAGCGAAGCGAAAGACAATCGCTCCGTCTCCACCAGCAGCCCTTCGCTCCACGCTTGATCTTTGCCGCTTTGGGCTGGCATGCCCGTCGACGAACAGGAGAGCGGATGGAACCAGATATCATCGTCATCGGCGGCGGGTCTGCAGGCTGCGCCGTGGCTGGTCGCCTGGCGCAGCAGGGGCACCGGGTGACCCTGCTTGAGGCCGGCAAGTCGAACGACGACATCCGCGCCAAGGTCCCGGCGCTGATGGCGAAGCTGGTGCAGAACCCCGAATTCGACTGGTGCTATTTCTGCGAACCCGACCCTTCGGTCGGCGGGCGTCCGGGCCCGTGGCCGGCGGGCAAGCGGCTGGGCGGCGGCAGCACCATCAACGGGATGATGTATATCCGCGGCCATCGCTGGGATTACGACAACTGGGCGGCGCTGGGCGCAACCGGCTGGGACTACGCATCCGTCCTGCCCTTCTTCAAGCGGATCGAAGACAACGAGCGCGGGGCCAATCGTTGGCGCGGCACCGGCGGGCCGATTGCTGTGTCCGAATGCCGCAGCCGCTACCCGATCGCGGACAAGTGGATCGAAGCCGTGGTCGAGGCGGGATATCCGCGTTCGCCCGATCTCAATGGCGAACTTGCCGAAGGGGCCGATCATATCCAGCTTTCGCAAAGGCTTGGCTGGCGCAGCACCACGGCCAATTATCTCGAGGGGTTAGGCGGAAAGGAAAAGCCCGGAGTCCTGCTCGAAGCCGAAGTGCAGAAGATCGAGGTCGAGGACGGCCGCGCTGCCGGGGTCACGTTTCGCCGCGGCGGCCAGGTCGAATCGATCCGGTCGAAATACGGCGTGGTGCTCAGCGCGGGGGCGCTCAACACGCCGCGTCTTTTGATGTTGTCGGGGATCGGACCGGGCGAACATTTGCGCGAGGCCGGGGTCGATGTCGTGCTCGACCTGCCGGGCGTGGGCCGCAACCTGCAGGACCATTCGGGCGTACACCTGATCAATTCGGTCAGGGCGCACACGCTCAACAACGATGCCAATGGCTGGCGGGCGCCGCTCCAACTAATCAAGATGGCGTTTGGCCGCGGCGCGCTGACCACCGGGATCGGCCATGCCCAGGCGTTCGTGAGGAGCCGGGAAGGCCTGCCCGCGCCCAACCTCCAGCTCGCCTTCTCTGCCTTCAGCTTCGAAGTCACGCCGCAGGGCAATGTCGTGCTCAGTCCCGAAAGCTCGACCGCCTGCTTCGTCGGGCTGATGCGGCCAAGCCATCGCGGGAGCATCCGCCTGCGCGGGCCGGACCCCGCAGCCCCGCCGCTGATCGAACACCAGCTGCTTGGCAGCGACGACGATGTCGAGCAACTGGTCGAGGGGCTCGGCATCGCGCGCCGGATCATGCGGCAAGCGGCAATCGCGCCGCTGGTCAAGGCGGAACAACGGCCGGGGTATGAGGCGGATACGCAGGAGCAACTGCGCGACTATGTCCGGACCTGGACGATGTCGATGTACCACCCGGTTGGCACCGCGAAGATGGGCGCGGACGACGATCCGCTGGCGGTGCTAGATCCCGGCCTCGCGCTGCGCGAAATCAAGGGTCTGTGGGTGGCCGACGCTTCGGTCATGCCCGCGATCCCGCAGGGCAACACGAACGCCACCTGCATCATGATCGGCGAAAAGGCGGCCGACCTGGTCGGCCGGACGGTCCGGGACGGCTGAGACAGCGGCCTTTCGAGGCCGGGCACAAGGCCCAGATTTGCTTCGATTCCAGTGGATTGAACGTCCCTTTGCAAGCTAATAGTTGCAATTCGAGTGAATTCGCCCAATGTAGGCCGCGAACGTTCGTCGCGCAGTTACCAGCCGCCGCCAAGCGGACTTGCCACAGGAACAAGCAGATGGATTCGGCAGTGGGGGAAATGTCCCGCGCAAAGCACGGGAACAGCTACGAACTGTATCGCGATGGCGAGACCACGCCTGCCATGCTGGCGACGATCCGAATCGTCCTCGCCGCCCGCCGGTGGCGGGCGATTCTCGATGACCGGTTGCGGCCGTCTGGCCAGAGCGCCGCGCGCATGGAGGCGATGTCGGCGATCCTCAAGACCCCTGGCACGAAGCCGCAGGTCGAGATCGCCAAACGCCTCAGGATCGAAGGGCCGACCCTTACCCGGATGCTCGACACGCTCGAGAAGGATGGGCTGGTCGAACGCCTGCCCGATCCCAACGATCGCCGGACCAAGCAATTGCGCTTGACCGGGAAGGGCGAAAGGACCCTCGAGGAGATCTTCGAGATTGCTGCCGGCCTGCGCGCGCGCCTGTTCGACGGAATCGATATCGGTGACCTCGAGAAGGTCAATGCGATCCTCGGCGAAGTGCTCGACCGGCTCGATGGCGGATTGCGCGACCCCGAATGATGCTCCCGCAATTGCGTAGGTAGAGCTTTTCCATTAGCCGCCTCCCAAGGAAACGGGAGACAATATGAGAACCGGCAAAGGCGATCCGGGACAGCAGGTCCACGAGAACGGCACCGTTGCCGACGCCATTGCCGCCGTGCTCAAGCGCGAAGGCGTCGAGATCGTGTTCGGCTATCCCCGCAACCAGATCCTCGAAGCCGCTGCGCGGATCGATATCCGCACCGTTATCGTACGCCAGGAACGCACCGGCATGCACATGGCCGATGCCGTCTCGCGCATGAGCAAGGGCGAGAAGATCGGCGTGTTCGTGATGCAGCAGGGACCCGGCGCGGAGAACGCGATGGGCGGGGTCGCTCAGGCCTTTGCCGAGAGCGTCCCGGTGCTGGTGCTGCCGCAGGGCTATGCCCTGTCGCAGATGTATGTCCCGTTCAATTTCAACTCGACCCGCTCGATGGCGAGCTATGCCAAGCATGCCGAGCCGCTGACATCGGGCGGCGAAGTTGTCCCGGTGCTGCGCCGCGCCTTCTCGATGCTGCGCAACGGCCGCCCGCAACCGGTGGTGATCGAACTGCCCTATGACGTGCTCGACAAGCCTTTCACCGGGACGATGGATTACGTGCCGGGCAAGGTATTGACGAGCCAGCCTTCGCAAACGGAGATCGATGCCGCGGCGGACCTGCTGGTCGCGGCGCAGAACCCGGCGATCTATGCCGGGCAGGGAATCCATTGGTCGGAGGCCTATGCCGAACTCCAGGCGCTAGCCGAGCATCTCGCCATCCCGGTCATGACCAGCCTGCCGGGCAAGAGCACATTCGACGAAACCCATCCATTGGCGCTCGGTTCGGGCGGCAACGGGATCAATGGTTGCGTCGCCAAGTGGCTGGCCGAGTGCGACCTTTTGTTCGGCGTGGGCTGTTCCTTCACCGCGACGAGCTTCGGCCTTGCGATCCCGCCCGGCAAGCGCGTGATCCACGCGACACTCGACCCGCTCGACATCGACAAATCGGTGCCCTCGGAAGTCGCGCTGGTTGGCGACGCGAAATTGACTCTCGCCGCGCTTTTCGAGGCAGTGAAGCGCCCCGTTCCCGAGCCGCGCGATTGCGCTCCGGTTGCCGCCCGGATCAAGGCGGTCGAGGCGCAATGGTTCGCCAAATGGGAAGCCAAATGCACCCAGGACTGCTCGCCGCTCTCGCCCTACCGGGTGCTGTGGGACCTGCAGCAGGTGCTCGATGTCGCCAACACCATCGTCACCCACGATGCCGGTTCGCCGCGCGACCAGCTGGTGCCGTTCTGGAAGAGCAGCACGCCGCATTCCTATATCGGCTGGGGCAAGTCGACCCAGCTCGGCTATGGCCTCGGCCTTGCCATGGGCGCCAAGCTCGCCTGCCCCGACAGGCTGTGTGTCAATGTCTGGGGCGATGCAGCGATTGGCTTCACCGGAACCGACCTCGAAACCGCGGCGCGCGAAAGGATTCCGATCCTCTCGATCCTGCTCAACAACGAAGCGATGGCGATCGAACTGCCGATCATGCCGGTGGCGACCGAGAAATATCGCGCTACCGACATTTCAGGGAATTACGCAGCATTTGCGCAGTCGCTCGGCTGCTATGGCGAGCGCGTGACCGAGGCTTCCGAAATCGTTCCGGCGATTAAGCGCGCACTCGCAGCGATCGAGAACGGCCAACCGGCGCTGCTCGAATTCATCACCGAGAAGGAAACCGAGATTTCCAGGGGAT
>NZ_DBNHSF010000168.1:0-9453 GCF_057143545.1 Candidatus Andeanibacterium sp. | reverse complement strand
GCGCCGCGAATGTCGAGATCGTGGCTGGCGAGCTGGAAGCCCGCGCCAAGCCCGTCGAGATCGCCCAATACCTTGAGCCGCTTTTCCGCCACTTCCGTCAGCTGCATGTCGCGCGGATAGGTGAGATAGGCATAGGCGCGCAGCTTGGCCCGCCCGACCCGCCCGCGCAGCTGGTAAAGCTGGGCGAGGCCGAAGCGGTCGGCGCGGTGGATGATAATCGTATTGGCCGATGGAATGTCGAGCCCGCTTTCGACGATCGTGGTCGAGAGCAGCACTTCGTATTTCTTCTCGTAGAACGCCGCCATCCGTTCCTCGACCTGGCTCGCGCTCATTTGGCCGTGGGCGGTGACGAAGCTCACTTCGGGCACATGGCTGTGCAGCCAATCTTCAACCTGCGCCATATCGGCGATCCGCGGGACGACGATGAAGCTCTGGCCGCCGCGATGGTGTTCGCGCAGCAGGGCTTCGCGCAGCACCATCTCGTCCCACTCCATGACGTAGGTGCGCACGGCGAGGCGGTCGACCGGCGGGGTCTGGATGGTCGAAAGTTCGCGCAACCCGGTCATCGCCATCTGCAGCGTACGCGGGATCGGCGTCGCGGTCATGGTCAGGACATGCACATCGCTGCGCATCTCCTTGAGCCGCTCCTTGTGCTTGACCCCGAAGCGCTGCTCCTCGTCGACGATCACCAGTCCGAGATTTTTGAACTCGACCTGTTTCGAAAGCACCGCGTGGGTGCCGATCACGATATCGACCGTCCCGCTCGCGATTCCCTTGCGGGTCTCGCCCGCTTCCCTGGCGCCAACCAGCCGCGAAAGCCGCCCGATCTTCAAGGGGAAGCCCTTGAAGCGCTCGCTGAAATTCTCGAAATGCTGGCGGGCGAGCAGGGTGGTCGGCGCGACCAGCGCGACCTGCCGGCCTTCCATTGCCGCGACGAAGGCGGCGCGCAGCGCGACCTCGGTCTTGCCGAAGCCGACATCGCCGCACACCAGCCGGTCCATCGGCTTGCCGAGGGCGAGGTCTTTCAGCACGTCGTCGATCGCGTGGTCCTGGTCCTCGGTTTCCTGCCACGGAAAGCGTTCGACGAACTGGTTGTAGGCGCTTTCCTCTGCCTGGAGCACCGGTGCCTTGCGCAATGCGCGCTCAGCAGCGGTCCTGAGCAATTCCCCGGCGATCGCCCGAATCCGCTCCTTGAGCCGCGAGCGGCGCTTCTGCCACGCTTCTCCCCCGAGCCGGTCGAGCTGGACCACCTCGTCGGACGAGCCGTAGCGCGACAGGACGTCGATATTCTCGACCGGGATGTAGAGCTTGTCGCCCCCGGAATAGGCGAGCATCACGCAATCGTGCTGGCTCTGGCCGACCGCGATCGCTTCGAGGCCGACATATTTGCCGATCCCGTGATCGACATGGACCACGAGGTCACCTGAATTGAGCGCCGATAGTTCGGCGAGGAAGGCGTCGGCATCTTTCCTGCGCTTGCGGCGGCGGACCAGCCGATCGCCGAGCAAATCCTGTTCGGTGATGACTTCGAGTTGGTCGTTGGCGAAGCCGGTCTCGAGCGGGACGACCATCGCGACCGGCGCGCCCCTGGAGGACAGGCCGAGCGCTTCCTGCCAATTGTCGGCGAGCAGCGGGGTCCTGCCAGTCTCGCCGAGGATCGCGGCGATGCGCGCCCGCGAGCCGGTCGAATAGGCGGCGATCAGCGGGCGCTTGCCCTTGTTGCCGAGCGAGGCGAGGTGGCGGGCGGCGACCTCATAGATATTGTCGCCGCGCGCGCGCTCCGGCGTGAAATCGCGCGCGCTGGCGAAACCGAAATCAACCACCTTCTCGCTCGCGGGTTCGGTGAAGATGACACTGCGGTGGATTGGCCAATTGGCGAGGCGCTCGGTCCATTCCTGTGTGGTCAGGTACAGCGCGGAGGTTTCGAGCGGGCGATAGCTTCCGGCGGCTTGCCCGGCAGTCTCGCTGCGCGAGCGGTGGTAGTCCCTGATGTCCGACAGGCGCTCCTCGCCCGCACCGAGCGCGGCCGAATCGATCACCAGCGTGTCGTCGGGTGCAAGATGGTCGAACAGCGTGGTCAGCCGGTCCTCGAACAGCGGCAGCCAATGCTCCATCCCAGCGAGGCGACGCCCGTCGCTGACCGCCTGGTAGAGCGGGTCGCCGGTGGCATTGGCGCCGAACAGCTCGCGATAGCGGGTGCGGAAGCGCTTGATGCTGTCTTCGTCGAGCAGCGCTTCGCTCGCCGGGAGCAGCAAATGGCTATCGACGGTTCCGGTGGTCCGCTGGGTCGAAGGATCGAACAGCCGCAGCGATTCGAGCTCGTCGCCGAAGAAATCGAGCCTGAGCCCCTGTTCGAGCCCCGAGGGGAAGATATCGAAGATCGAACCGCGGACCGCGAATTCGCCGGCATCGACCACCGTATCGCTGCGCGAATAGCCCTGGCGCTGAAGCAGTGCGGTGAGGCTTTCATGCCCGATCGTCATTCCGGGTTTGAGTTCGCGTACGCTTTCGCGGATCCGGAACGGGCCGAGCACGCGCTGGAGCACGGCATTGACGGTCGTCACGAGCAGCTGCGCCGCTTGCGTGTCCTGTTGCAGCCGATGAAGCGCGGCGAGCCGCCTGGCGCTTACGCCGAGCGCCGGGCTCGCCCGGTCATAGGGGAGGCAATCCCAGGCCGGGAATTCGATAATTTCGATTTCGGGGGCGAAGAAGCCGGCGGCATCGCTGACCGCGCGCATCGCGGCATCGTCGGGCGCGATGAACACCGCTCTGCCCCCGCCTGGCTTTTGGCAAGTCGCACGGGCAAGGTCGGCCAGCACCAGCGGCTGCGCCCCGCGCGCCACCGAGGACAGGGTGAGCGGTTGCTTCGCCTTCAAAATGCGTTGGAAATCGGTCATTTAGCTCTTCGTCTTGCCGCGCGGGCGCATGCGCGATTGCCCGTTGGCGCGAATTGGATGCGCTAACGGGTTATCGGATTCGAGCGCGTCTCTAGCCATTCGCGCGGACGCTGTCGAATTCTCAGATTTTTACGTAGTCGAGCCTTTGCATGGCCTGCATCTGCGGGCCGTCGAATGCATCGGGAACCGGCTGCGTCCCGAGCGCCCAGGCCATCACCTCGACATCGTCCTCTTCGAGCAGCGCTTCGAACCAGTCGAGCGCTGCATTGTCCCACTGCGCGTGATGGGCGTCGAAGAAGCCGCCGATCATGTAATCCGCCTCGCGCGTGCCGCGGTGCCAAGCGCGGAACCTGAGGCGGGCGAGGCGGGTCGCGGTCATTTCGCGCGCAGCGCCTCGACGATCTCGGGGCCGCTCTTTCCGGCCAGGTCCTTGGATAGTTCACCAAGCAGCGCGTGCTGGGTCTGCTTGTGATAATGCCTGCGCAATTCGCCGAGCGTGCGCGGCGCGGCGATCACTACCAGGTGCTCGATCTTGTGGCCGAGCACCTCGTGGTTCAGCCAGGCCGCCACCGCGGCGGCGTGGGCGTCTTCCTCGAGCAAATGCGCTTGGGGATTGCCCGCGCTCGAATAATGGTGCGTCCCCGAACTCTTGTCGTGCTCGTCGAGTTTCGGCGCGGGCAGGGCTTCGAGCCGAGGCTCCATCTCGTTCCCGCTATTGCGGAACAATTCGAATTTCTTGCCGTCGACTAATGCGATCACGGTCTTGTGGGGAAGCAGCATGCGGTCTCCTGTGGGTCCTGTTCAGACGGGCTCCTAGCAAGATTCGCGGTCCGTTTCATGCGCAGAGTCAAATCTGGCAGGGAAGTTGCGAATGCGGCTATGACAGTGCCATGCGGCCCGAGATCCTCAATCCCCTGTTCGTCGAGAGCGAGGCGCTCGAAGGCGTCGGGCCGAAGCTGCGCAAGCCGCTCGAAAGGCTGGGGCTTATGCGGATCAGGGACCTTGCCTATCACCTGCCCGACCGGTTCGTGCTGCGCCATGCAGTCGACAATCTCGACCAGGCAAGCGTCGGCGAGCAGGTCGTCGTCGCGCTGACCCCGACCGAGCACCGCGCCGCGCGCAACAATTCCGGCCCCTACCGCGTGCTGGCGCAGGATGCGCTCGGCAATATCTGCGCGCTGACCTATTTCGGGCGCGCGAGCTACACCGCCAGGAAGCAGCTTCCGGTGGGCGAGAAGCGCTGGGTCGCGGGCAAGCTCGACCAGTACGGCCAGATGCTGCAGATCGTCCATCCCGACCATGTGGCGGAGGAAGGCAGCGCGTTGGCGGGCAAGCTGGTCGAACCGGTCTACAGCCTTGCCGAAGGGCTGACCCAGCCGAAGATCGCCGGGTTGGTCGCACAGGCGATGGCACGGATTCCCGAATTGCCCGAATGGATCGAACCGGGGCTGATGGAGCGGCAGAAATGGCCGGCGTGGCGCGATGCGCTGGTGCTGGCGCATCGCGACGAGCACGCCGCGGCGCGCGACCGCCTGGCCTATGACGAAATCCTCGCCAATTCGCTCGCGCTGATGCTGGTCAGGGCGGACAACCGCAAGCGCAAGGGCCAGCCGCTCAAGGGCGACGGTTCGCGGCGGGCAAAGCTCGACCTGCCCTGGCCGTTGACCGGGGCACAGCAGCGTTCGATCTCGGAAATCGAAGGCGACCTCGCGCAGGATTCGCCGATGCTGCGGCTGCTGCAGGGCGATGTCGGCGCGGGCAAGACCGTGGTCGCGCTCGAGGCGATGTTGGTCGCGGTCGAGGCCGGGGCGCAGGCGGCGCTGCTCGCCCCGACCGAGATCCTTGCCCGTCAGCATTACGAGACCCTGCGCCAGCTGGCCGCGCCGACCGGGGTGACCATCGCGCTGCTGACGGGCCGCGACAAGGGCAGGGCGCGCGAGAGCATATTGATGGGTCTGATGAACGGTACGATCGATATCTGCGTCGGCACCCATGCGATCTTCCAGGAGTCGGTGGGCTACCACAATCTCGGCCTGGTGGTGATCGACGAACAGCACCGCTTCGGGGTCGGCCAGCGGCTCATGCTGACGCAAAAGGGCAAAGTCACGCCGCATTGCCTCTCGATGACCGCGACCCCGATCCCGCGCACGCTCACCCTCGCGCAATATGGCGAGATGGACGTTTCCCGGCTCGACGAGATGCCGCCGGGGCGCAAGCCGATCGTCACCCGCGTGGTCGCGCTCGATCGCCTGGCGGAAGTCGTCGCGGGAATCGAGCGGCACCTCCAGACCGGGCAGCAGGCGTTCTGGGTCTGCCCGATGGTGCATGACAACGAAGCGGCCGACCTTGCCGCAGCCGAGGCGCGGTTTGCGGCGTTGAAGCAGCGGCTCGGCGATGCGGTGGTGCTGGTCCACGGCCAGCAGAAGCCCGAGGTCAAGGACGCGGCGATGGAACGCTTCGTTTCGGGCGCGGCAAAGCTCATGGTCGCGACCACGGTGATCGAGGTGGGGGTCGATGTGCCCAATGCGACGCTAGTCGTGGTCGAGCAGGCCGAGTATTTCGGGCTTGCCCAATTGCACCAGTTGAGGGGCCGGGTCGGGCGCGGGTCGGAACAGGCGGTGTGCCTGTTGCTGCGCGGGGAGGGCCTGTCCGAGACCGCGCGCCGGCGGCTTGCCCTCATGCGGGAGACGCAGGACGGATTCCGGCTGGCCGAAGAGGACCTCAAGCTGCGCGGCGGCGGCGAACTGCTCGGCACCCGTCAATCGGGCGACACGCCGTTCCGGATTGCATCGCTCGAACAGCTCCAGCGCCTGCTCCCGCTGGCGCATGACGATGCACGGCTGCTGGTCGAGCGCGACGGGGGCTTGGCCTCCGAACGCGGCGCGGCGGCGCGGATCCTGCTCTATCTGTTCGAACGCGATTGGGGGGTGCAATTGCTGCGGGGCGGCTAGCGGCTGCTGACCGCTATTCACCGCCGTCAGGCACATCGAGGTCGATCACGTTTCCATCGGTGTCGAGCGTGAGCGTCCAGCCGCTCTCGTCAACCGGGTTGCGATTGTTTTCGGCGCAGGCGTAGTCCCACATATTGGTCCCGTCCGGATAGCGGGAAAACAGGATTCGCACCGGGAATGGGCGGGTCAGCGCCACAGGATCTTCGAGCACCAGCGAAACCATCAGGCGACCGTCTTCGATCTGCTCGATCGTCGTGGTTACCCTTAGCTGGTCGCTCATGACCACGCCCTGCCGCCCGAGGATGACCTGCCCGACGCCGTTGAGACCGATGGTGTCGAAATGGAGTTTGTCGCCTTCCCAGTATCCTACGCTGTGGCCGGTATAGGTGTTCCACATCTCGTCGGCGGGCGGATGATCGCGCCCGTCGGTATAAATCCGCACGATATTCGGCCCGTTTTCGCTCAGGATCCAGGTTTGCTCGGGCCGAACGACAAACTCGTATCCGTCGGGCGTCACAAGCATCCTTGGCCATCCGGCGGGTGTACCGCATACGGTCACCGGATCGGGATAAAGGCCCTCCGCGATGCGCTTCAGATTGGCCTGGTAGATCGCCTCGAATTCAGGTGTGTAGGGAGGGTGCCAGCGTGGATCGTCGAGCGGTGGGCTGCCTTCCTCGATCGGGGCATCCGGCGCGGTGTAGTAAAAGGTCCCGGACTCCCGATACCAGGTTCCGCTCCAGTCGGGCTCGGCCCGGGCGGGGACGGCCAGGGCAAGCAGAGCCGCAATCCACGACAGAGATAGTCCAGGTTTCACTGTGCGTCCTCCCGACTGTTTTGCAGCCCGTCCACGAAAGCTTTCATCCAATCCGTAAGGATCGTGTCATCCGTGCCGATCGCATAGCTCGAAGAATAGTGGTTGTGTCTTTCAAGCCGCAAGGTCTGGGGGCAGTGCCCACGCTCGCACAGCGCCTTCGCATAAGTCGCCATCTTGCCTTCGACGAAGGGCAGTTCGAATTCCACTTCGACCAGGAGCAGCGGGACTGCGATCTGCGCCAATCGATCGAGTCGGTATTTGTCGGGCTGGCTTGAGAAATACACGTGCTCCTCGCCCTTGAGGTCGTAATCGCCCGAAATCAGGATCGCCCCGGCGACCTGCGTCGCCGGCCGGTTGGCGAGGTAGGCCGCGACATGGCCCGCGCCGGCCGATTGCCCGACGAGGACGATGCGCTGCGGATCGGCATTGAGGCGCTCGGCATGGGCGGTTGCCCAATCGAGCATGAGCTGGATATCTTCCTGTCCGGCGGGATAGAGATTGTCGGGCGCAAGGCGGTAATCCATCACGATCCCGGCATAGCCGCTCTGTGTCGCCCATAGCATGACGTTGTCGTAGAAGATCGACCCGGCCTCTCCCCGGCTGCCGCGGACGAATCCTCCGCCGGGAAGGAACACCACCAGAGGCGAGCCTGGCTCGCTGGCGGCCCAGATATCCATCAGCTGGCGAGGATCGGGACCATAGGCAATCCCGCGCTCGGTCGCGGCATCCTCGGGCGCGCCCGCGTGCAGCGGTGCATAGATCGCCCGAGTTTGTGCCGGGTCGAGATCCTTCATCGATTCGGCCGCGTTCGCAGCCGCGCCTGCCGCCACCAGACCCATCACCGCGCCACACAAACCCGATCGCATCGATCCACTCTCCCGACCCCTTGGCCAATTCTAGGCTTGAGGAATTCACTAAACAGAGCCAGACGAAAGTATCGACCGGCGCGAGAGGCTTACGAAATGAAAACGAATGCACCAAGGCCAATCGCACTTGTTGGGCTGCTGGCCCCGTTGATGCTCGCCGGGGCGCAGCCCGCCTTCGCGCATCACAGCACGGCGATGTTCGACGCCTCGAGGACGGTACTGTTGACCGGGACGGTCAAGGAATTCCAATGGACCAATCCGCATTGCTGGATCCAGATCAATGCGGAGCCGGCCGACGGCAAGCGCGCCCGCGAATGGAGCATCGAGCTGGGCAGCCCGAACACGATTTCGCGTGGCGGCTGGAAGCGGACGACGCTGGTTCCGGGCCAGAAGGTGGCGATGATCGTCAATCCGATGCGCGACGGCTCGCCCGGCGCTGCCCTGGTCAGCGTAACGCTGGAAGATGGCACAGTGCTTGGTCCGCAGGGGCGGCCGGTGCCGAAGGAACTCGCTGCACCTGTGCCCCGCTAGGCAACCAGCCAGTCTTCCGGTCCGGGCCGCAAAGAGCGGCTCTTGCGTGGCGGATGAGTTAAAGGACTGGCGCCGGCCGCCATCCTTCCCATATGAAGGGCGCCAAACCCAACCACACCAAAGACAGGATGCCCCATGTCGACTTCCACCCTCACCGCCGCCGACGTTTCGAAGGATATCGAGCGCGTTTTCGCCCTCCAGCAGGCCCATCAATGGGATGTGAAAGCGTCGAGCGCGGAAGAGCGCAAGGCCAAGCTGCAAAGGCTGAAGGACGCGGTCGAAGCCCATGCCGACGACATCGTCGCCGCGGTGCTGGAAGACACCCGCAAGCCCGAAGGCGAGATCCGCGTCACCGAAGTGATGAATGTGCTCAACAACATCCAGCTCAATATCGACAGCGTCGAGGAGTGGATGAAGCCGACCATGGTCACGCCGACCAACAATCCAAACGACAAGGCGATGATCGTTTACGAGGCGCGCGGCGTGTGCCTGGTCCTTGGCCCATGGAACTTCCCGCTCGGCCTGGTGCTGGGTCCGGTGGCGGCGGCGGTGGCGGCCGGCAATTGCTGTATCGTCAAGCTGACCGACTTGTGCCCGGCGACCGCCAGGATCGGCAAGAAGATCATCGAGGAAGCCTTCGACGAGAACGAGGTCGCGCTGTTCGAAGGCGATGTCAGCGTCGCCGAAAAACTGCTCGAACTGCCGTTCAACCACATCTTCTTCACCGGCAGCACGCGGGTCGGCAAGATCGTGATGGCCGCTGCCGCCAAGCACTTGGCCACCGTCACGCTCGAGCTCGGCGGCAAGTCGCCGGTGATCATCGACAAGGGCGCGAATATCGAAGCGATCGGCGCCGCGCTCGCCGGAGCAAAGCAGTTCAACGGCGGGCAGGCCTGTATCTGCCCGGACTACGTGTTCGTGCGCGAGGACGAGCAGGACCGGCTGGTCGAGGCCTTCCGCAGCAATGTCGAAAAGAATCTCTACGAGAACGGCACGATCAAGAAGGAGGCGATCGCCCAGATCGTCAATGAAGGCAATTTCAACCGCGTGAAGGGCCTGTTCGAGGATGCGGTGGAGAAGGGCGCCAAGGTCGCCGTGGGCGGCGAGCTCGAGGAGAGTGACCTCACCATCCACCCGACAATGCTCACCAATGTCACCCCGCAGATGAAGATCCTGCAGGAGGAGATCTTTGCCCCGATCCTGCCGGTGATGACATACGACAATCTCGACCAGGTGATCGATTACATCGAAGCGCGCGACAAGCCGCTGGCGCTCTATGTGTTCAGCCCGGATGAAGGCAATGTCGAAAAGGTGCTGCAGCGGACCTCGTCGGGCGGCGCGACCGTCAATGGCGTGTTCTCGCATTACCTCGAAAATCGCCTGCCCTTCGGCGG
>NZ_DBNHSF010000167.1:0-5337 GCF_057143545.1 Candidatus Andeanibacterium sp. | reverse complement strand
GCGACCATGGTTTCGCTGCGGGCCACTTCAAGATCGGAGATCGCCAGCGAAGCGATTGACCAGGCTTCCGACCCGATCTCAGCGCCTCTCGCGGCGGCAACCGGTTCCCGCGCGCGTTCCGCTGCTGCCAGGAGGCGGCGATGCGCCTCTGCCGCATCCGCCCGGAGTTTGGCAATATTCGCGAGCGTTTCGACGCTCGGCTCCGGCGGATCATAGGGCTCGGGGATCACGGGATCGAACACGCCGCTGACCCGTTCCTCGTCGCGGATCGACAGCGACGGATAGAGGCCGGCGTCCTTGGCACAGCCGGCCAGCAGCAGGGCGGGCAAGAAAAGGGCCGGCAGGAGGACGCGGGGCAAGGACATCGCGCCGCCATAGCATGGCCGCCATACCTTTCCAGTCTCTTGCAGAGTGGCGCTCTCCGGCGTTGACAGGAACGGGCTGTTCCACTAACGGCACCCATCTTTCCGGCGCCTTGGGATCATCGGTCTTTGGGCGCTCGGCGCGTCGCCCGCGGTCTGTCGCAAGATTGGCCAAGGCGGGGCGACACAGCAGTAGAATGGATACAGGTACCATGTTCGCAGTAGTGCGCACGGGCGGCAAGCAGTATCGGGTTGCCGCTGGAGACAAGATCGCGGTCGAGAAGCTCGCTGGCGAAGCGGGCGACACGATCGTGCTGGGCGACGTCCTGCTCGCAGGCGAAGGCGGCGAGATCAGGGACGCCGGCAAGGTTACCGTTTCGGCGGAAATCATTGCCCAGGCGAAGTCCGAAAAGGTCGTGGTCTTCAAAAAGCGCCGCCGGCACAATTATCGCCGCAAGGCCGGCCATCGCCAGCAGCTGACCCTGCTCAGGATTCTCTCGGTCGGCGACAGCAAGGCCGCGCCGAAGAAGGAAGCGGCCAAGAAGGAAGAGGCTCCGAAGAAGGAAGCCGCTCCGGCAAAGGCCGAAGCTCCGAAGAAGGAAGCTGCACCCAAGAAGGCTCCGGCCAGGAAGGCTGCCGCTCCCAAGAAGGAAGCCGCTCCCAAGAAGGAAGCCGCAGAGAAGAAGCCGGCCGCCAAGAAGGCGCCAGCCAAGAAGCCCGCTGCCAAGAAGCCGGCAGCCAAGAAGTAAGCGTCAGGAGTAGATCGCAATGGCACACAAGAAAGCAGGCGGTTCGTCCAGGAACGGTCGTGATTCTGCCGGCCGTCGCCTTGGCGTGAAGAAGTTCGGCGGTCAGGAAGTGATCGGCGGCAACATTATCGTGCGCCAGCGTGGCACCAAGTTCTATCCCGGCGCGAATGTCGGCATGGGCAAGGACCACACGCTGTTTGCACTCGAAGCCGGTCGTGTGCGTTTCCACGATGGCAAGCTCGGCCGCAAATATGTGTCGGTCGACGTCATGGCGCAAGCCGCGGAATAAGCGGACGGACCGATAAGGGGGCCGTCCATCGGGATGGCCCGCCAGCGACGACTGGCATTGTGAGGGAGACGGGCCAACCCGCTCCCTCTTTTCACGTCTCCCTCGAAACGGCCTGGCGAAAAGCGCTGAACTCGCCCGGCTAAATGTCACAAACTGCGGATAGTGGGGCGTGGCCAGGCGATGGAGACGGACATGTTCCACCGGAGTGCGAGATTGCTGTTGCGGCCGGTTTTCGAGGAAGACTGGCGGGATGTCTATATAGCCATCAACGACGAAGCCATCGTGCGCATGCTCGCGCGTGCGCCATGGCCGTATCGCGAAGAAGACGCGCAATCCTGGGTTTCGCAGCCCACAAACCCCGGCTCGGCGCGGTTCCTCATTACCCAACCGGGCAAATGGGGCTCGCGGCTGGTTGGCTGCATCGGCTTTGACGACATGGGCGATGGGCCGGAAGTCGGCTACTGGATCGCGCGTCCCTTCTGGGGCCGGGGCTTCGCCACCGAGGCCGGCAGGGCGGTGGTCGAAATCGCGCGGATGATGGGTATCGAGAGGCTTGTCGCGGGCCACCTGATCGACAATCCGGCCTCGGGAAAAGTGCTCGAAAAGATCGGCTTCCGCCCGACCGGGGAAACGCGCATGCAATTCTCGCTCGGACGCGGCCAGGAAGCGATGTCGCGGCGCTATGTGAACGAGCTTGCGGCGAGCACGGGAGACAACGAGCCCGCTTCAATCGCCAAGGCAGCCTGACCCCCTTCCGCTCGCGGGAGGGGGTCTCGCATTATCGGGCAGGTGGGATTGTCGGAACGGCGTCGGGATATTCGCTGTCATAGGCACCGATCAGTTCCCGGTCGGCACCGCCATCCTTCCAGGGATGGAAGCCGGGCAGGATGAACACCGCCAACCCCGGCAGGATGCGCCGGATCGCACCGGGACTGCCGAACAGGTACCAGAACACCCTGGCCTTCCATTTCCAGCCCCTGAGATCGTCCTGCGCGAGCAAATCGCATGTTTCGCGGATCCGTCCGTAGAGGAAGTTCCAGGCCGCAATGACGCCGTAGACGGTCTTGCGCAGCCACCGGGCGGGCCTGCTCCAGGCGCGGGTCGCATGGAGCCAGGTATCGTAGGCGACGCCCTTGTGCTCGATCTCCTCGATCGCATGCCAGCGCCACAACTCGGCCATCGGGCCGATTTCACCGCTCATATAGGCGGGATTGGCAAGGGTCTCGCGCGCGATCCGCGCGGTCAGGTGTTCGAGCATGATCGTGGCGGCGAGATTGTTGATCGGGCTGCGTTTGCGGATTCTCGAAATCCTGCGGTCGATCCGGGCCTCGATCATGGAGATGTCGTAGCCGCTGGCAATCGCGGTCCGGTTGAAGGCGAGGTGTTCGCGCGTGTGATTGACCTCCTGCCGCACGAACAGCCTGATTTCGGCGTCCAGCTTGGGCGGCGCGCCGGCGCGATGCGCCTTGACCGCGTCGATGAAGAACGCCTCGCCCTTGGGGAAGGCGACCGAAAGCGCGGTATGCCAGGCCGTGGCGACCGGATCTCCGGCGAGCCAGTATTTGCCGTTCGGGCTTACATGCGCGAACCGCCGATCGCGGACGCGAATCTTCAGGCCAGCCGGTATGGCCGTCCCTTCGCCGAGCGGCTCGGCTTTTTCGAGATCGATCTTGATCGGTGCAGACATGTTTGAATTCTTTGGCTAACCTACAGTCATGTCAGTTAGGAAACGATTGACGCCGGAAGAAAGCAGGCTGGCCGCGCTCGAGGCTGCCCGTGTGCTGCTGATCGAGGCCGGTCCCCAGAGCGTGACGCTCAAGGCCGTCGCCCAGCGCATCGGCCGTACCCATGCTAACCTGCTTCATCACTTCGGCTCCGCTGCGGGCCTGCAAAAGGCCCTTGCCGCCTATCTGGCACAAACTGTTTGCCAAACTATTGCCGAAGCAGTTCTTGCGAATAGGGCAGGTATTGGCAGTGCTCGCGAAGTAGTAGATCTGACTTTCGATGCCTTCGACGCACAGGGCGGCGGCGCGCTTGCCAGCTGGATGCTGGCTTCGGGGAACGAGGATGCGCTTCATCCGATCGTCGAGGCGATCCATGCGCTGGTCGACGAAATCCATCCCGAAGAGATCGGCCTATCGGGTCCCAGGGAAATGCGCGAGACAACCTTGACGCTCGTCCTGTTGGCGCTGGGCGATGCGCTGATGGGGGAAGCGATGGCAGCGTCGCTCGGCTTGCCGCGCAGTGCCGCGCGCGAGAAAGCCGAAAAGATGCTGGTCTCGGCGCTCGCCGAACACCAGCCGGCAAGACCGGATTAGGACTGGTCCGGTTCCGGAGATTCCGCCCTTTCAATTGCCTTGCGCTGCCACTGCGGGACAAGGTCGAGATCGATGTCCGCGACCCGCAAATGGTCGACCGCCAGCCCAAGTTCGGGATAGGCCGCGCGCCGCCGTTCGCTGTCCGACCGGTCCAGCGGAACCACCGCCAGCCGCCGGTTGACCTTGTTGCGCCAGTTCATCCGGGCGGTGTTCTCCTGCCCGACATAGCAGCCCTTGTCGAAACTGACGCCGTGGAGTTCGGCGGCATTGCATTCGAGCCAGAGGATACCGCCCATTTCGGCGCGCCCTTCCGGAACGCCCAATGACAGGCGATGGGCCAGCCACGCTTCGTCGGCTGCCTCGTCCTCGGCCGAGACCGGGCCCAGCCAGCGATCGCCGAGGCCCTGCAGGCGCGGGTCGTCTGCCCCGCCAAGCCCCGGATCGCGTTCCCAAAAGACGCCGTGGCCCTCGTCGCGGGCGAAGCCGATCTTGCGCCGCAGTTTGTAGAGCGAAAGATGGCCAATCAGTTCGTCGGCAAATTCGGCCTCGCAATCGAGAATCAGCCCCTCCCTTGCCGGCCAGACGAGGAAATCGAACAGGCATTTTCCTTGCGGCGAAAGCAGCCCGGTCCAGACCGGGAGCTTGCCCGTCACGTCATTGGTCACCAGCCCCTGGAGGAAGGCGACGACGTCCTCGCCATCTTCCTCGGGGGTTACGCGGATGAGAGCGCGGCTGAACAGGCGAGTGGCGGCCATGCCCCAGAATTGGCGACTCCGGCGCGATTATCAATCCCCCAGCGCTGTCCAATGGTCGAACATGGCGGCTTGGCCATGGACGCCGCCGGATTCGTCCCGCAGATTCCACACCGTCGCCCGTTCGATCAGGAAGCGCTTGCCGGTCGATGATATGCGAACGCCCGAATAATCGTCGATGAAGCCTTCGCGCGCGACCCGTTCCATCAGCCGCGCGCGCTCCTCGCGCTCAACCGGCTCGGCGGAAAAGCGCGAGGGCAGGCGGATGAAATCCGCGGCAGACATCTCGAACAGCTCGAGCGCAGCGCGGTTGCCGTAGAAGAACACCGGATCGTCCTCGGTCCCATGGGCGACGATCGCAGCGTGCTGGTGGAACATGGCTTCGGCGGTGTCGGCCCAGACTGGAACCAATTGCCGTCCGGTGACATGCGCGAAGCTCGCCGCGATCAGGGCTTCCCTCCCGGCAGCCGAAGCCGTGATCGCGGCCTGTTCGGCCGGCCAGTCGCGAGTCTCGTCCATGACAATGGACGCTAGCCGCGCGAGGCGATAGGGGGAAGCGATGACCGCTTCGCTCACCATCCGCCGGCCCGATGACTGGCATGTGCATCTGCGCGACGGACCAGTGATGGAGGGCGTGCTGCCTTACACCGCGCGGCAATTCGTGCGGGCGATCGTGATGCCGAACCTGGCGCCGCCGGTGGTGACGGTCGCGCAGGCGGTTGCCTATCGCGCGCGGATCCTGGCGGCGCTTCCGCAAGGTGCCGCCTTCACTCCGTTGATGACCTGCTACCTGACGGACAATAACGATCCCGACGAGATCGCGCGCGGCCATGCCGAGGGCGCGTTCGCCGCCGCCAAGCTCTATCC
>NZ_DBNHSF010000166.1:0-10363 GCF_057143545.1 Candidatus Andeanibacterium sp. | reverse complement strand
CCCCGCCCCATACGTGGCCGAGGCGCACAATCCGGCGCCCTCTCGACGCGCTTCAACCTTGCCCGGCGCGAGGCCGATGGCGACTGGCTCGACCAGGCCGAAGCGATCGATGGTGCGCCATCGAAATTGCGGACCACCGTCACCGAAGAACATCCCAAGTCGATCCTGACCTTCAACGCCTCGCCCGATCTCGGCTTCGACCGCTCGATCAACGCCTATCGCGGCTGCGAACATGGCTGCTCCTATTGCTTCGCCCGGCCGACCCATGCCTTTCACGACCTGTCGCCGGGGCTCGATTTCGAGAGCAGGCTGTTCGCCAAGCCGAATGCGGCAAGCCTGCTGCGCGAGGCGCTGGCCAGGCCCGGCTATGCACCCCGTCCGATCGCCATGGGCACCAATACCGACCCCTACCAGCCGATCGAAGCGCGCTACCGGATCACGCGGCAAGTACTCGAAATCTGCCTCGAAACCGGCCACCCAGCGATCATTACGACCAAATCGGACAGGGTTCTGTCCGATCTCGACCTGTTGCGGGAAATGGCGGCAAGGAACCTCGTGGCGGTAACGCTTTCGGTCACCAGCCTCGACCCGAAACTGTCCTCGACACTCGAACCGCGCGCCGCCGCCCCGGCCAAGCGGATCGCCGCGTTGGCATACCTTGCGCAGGCCGGCATCCCGGCCCATGTCTCGGTCGCACCGGTCATCCCGGCGATCACCGATGGAGAGATGGAAGCGATCATCGGAGCGGCCGCGCAAGCCGGCGCACAAAGCGCCAGCTGGATCCTGCTGCGCCTGCCGCATGAAGTCGCGCCGATTTTCCGCGAGTGGCTGGCAACCTATTACCCCGAGCGGGCGGGCAAGGTGATGGCGATCATCCGCTCGGCGCGCGGTGGGCGCGACAACGATCCGCGCTTCTTCAGCCGGATGCGCCCGCAGGGCCAGTGGGCGCAGCTGTTTCGCGATCGCTTCAGGCTGGCCTGCAAGCGCCAAGGCATTGCAAATGACAAGATCGAACTCGACTGCAATCGGTTCAAGCCACCCGCAAACGACCGACAGCTGCCATTGTTTCCGGACTGACGGCCTGTTAAGCCGCTTCCCTGAAAGGGCGCGCCAACCCCATGCGCTGCACCAACCGATATTCGGAGAGTCCATTAGATGAAAAAGCTTGCCCTGTTCGCTTCAGCCCTCGCGCTCGGCCTCGGATCGACTGCCGTTTCGGCGCAGGATGATGGCCAGATCCGCATCCTGCTCAATTTCGACGGCCCGGAGCTGACCCAGACGCTGGAGGCCATGGGCGCCACCTGGGAGCGCCGCAATGGCGACCAGGGACAGGCGATCTACATCGTCAAGCTGAAGAACGGCGCGACGGCGGTGGCCGCTCCGTCGATCTGCCGGGGGGAAATGGTCAATAGCGGGTGCACCGGGCTCAATCTCTATGCGCGCTTCAGCAAGCCGGAAGGCAAGACGCCGGGTGCCGTGGCGCAATTCGTCAACCAGTACAACCGGGGTCATGCGGCGACCATGGCGACCCATGACGGCCAGGGAAATGCGCAGCTAAACATGTATATCATCGCCGAACACGGGATTGCGCTCGCGAACCTGCGGACCCAGCTGACCGTGTTCGAAAGCGGGACGGGAAGCTTCAGCCGGGATCTCTACGCTCAGCCGGAATGATCAGGACTCCAGCACGTAATCCCTGAACTGGTCCCTCAGATCCTTCTTGCTGATCTTGCCGGTTGCCTGGTGCGGGATTTCCTCGACGAATTCGACCGCGTCGGGCAGCCACCATTTGGCGACCTTGTCTCGCAGGAAATCGACCACTTCTTCGGCACTTACCTGTGATCCTTCGGCCCGCACCGCGACCAGGATCGGGCGCTCGTCCCATTTGGCGTGGGGGATGCCGATGGCCGCGGCCTCGGCGATGCCGGGGTGGGCCACGGCGGCGTTTTCGAGTTCGACCGAGCTGATCCATTCGCCACCCGACTTGATCACGTCCTTGGTCCGGTCGGTGAGCTTGAGGGTCCCGTCGGGGAGAATGATCCCGACATCGCCGGTGTCGAACCACTGGTCGGCAGCGACCGCGTCGCCGTCGCCCTTGAAATAGCGCTTGACCACCCATGGCCCGCGCACCTGCAAGGCCCCGGCCGTCTTGCCGTCGCGGGGAAGCTCGACAGATGGATCGTCGAGGCTGACGCAGCGGATCTGGACCCCGAAAGGCACCCTACCCTGCAGCACTTTCACATCGACCTGGTCCTCGAAGGCGAGATCGTTCCAATCGGCCGGTTCCGAGCCGCAGGTTCCGATCGGCGAGGTCTCGGTCATGCCCCAGGCATGCTTCACCCTCACACCTGCCTTCATCAGCCGTTCGATCATCACCCGCGGCATCGCCGATCCGCCGACGATCGCTTCTTCGAGATGCGGCAGGCCGGTCCCGGTCTTGTCGAGATGCTGGAACATGCCGAGCCAGACGGTCGGCACGCCGGCCATGTGGGTGACCTTCTCGCGCTGCATCAGCTCGCAGATCAGGGTCGGGTCGTTGACCGCAGAATAGACCATCTTCGCGCCCACCGCCGCGCAAGCCCACGGCAGTCCCCAGGCAGCGGCATGGAACAGCGGCACCACCGGCAGCATGACCGAGCGCGGCTCGAGCGCCAGCAGGCTCGGCTGGATCGCGGCCAGCGCGTGCAACATGTTGGATCGGTGGGTGTAGAGCACGCCCTTGGGATTGCCCGTCGTACCGCTGGTGTAGCACAGGTGGCACGGTTCGTTCTCGTCGCCATCGACCCAGTCGCCATCGCCGTTCTCGGCCGAGATCAGCGCTTCGAACTCGCCGCCTGTCCCGGACTGCGATCCGGGATCGTAGCAGATGTAGTGCTCGATCGTGGTCCAGCGCGGCTTCATTCGCTCGACCAGCGGTGCGAACATGGCATCGTAAAACAGTACCCGGTCCTCGGCATGGTTGGCGATATAATCGAGCTGGTCCTCGAACAGGCGGGGATTGATCGTATGCAGCACCATGCCCGCGCCGGTGACTCCGAAGAAGCTCGACAGGTGATGCATATGATTCATCGCCAGGGTAGCGATCCGATCACCGGGGTTGAGCCCCAACCGCTGCAAGGCCTGGACGAGTCGAATGGCGTCGTGCCGCATGCCGGCCCAGTTGCTACGTGTCTCGCGGCCGTCGCTCCAGCGGCTGACAATCTCGCGTGCGCCGTGCTCGCGCGCGGCATGGTCGATCACATGGCCGAGCCGCAGCTTCCAATCCTGCATTGCACCGAGCATCGGCCTCTCTCCGAATGGCTGCTCAAGGACAGGATCCACAATGGCAAGCGGCAATTGGCTTGCCAAGCGGGATCATCGACGGCCGCTCAGGCCACCAGTCTCAGCCTGGCGCCGGCGGGCTTGGCCCTCAGCGAGACGCGCGAGACGCCCGGGATTTCCTGGATCTGTTCGGCAATATCGCCATCGAGGTCGAAATTGGTGCCCAGCCTCACCAGGGGGTGGCCCAACTCGCCGGCATGCAGCCTCGCCAGCACTTCTCCCTTCCCGCCGTCCGAGGGAACCAGCAGCATCTGCAATTCCCCGATCGCATCAGGGTCCGCGATTTCGAGAGTCAGCAGCATATGCGCCGCGTCCTTGACTTCCGCCAGCGGGCGGGCCTGGCGCACCGTCACGCGCGGTGGCTCATCCGGATTGGGGGCATCCAACTCCACCGTCAGCAAGACGCAAGTGCCGTCAACCGCCCAACGCTGGAAGCTTTCAACCAGCCCCTCTTCGAAGCAGGCGGCGCTGAATTGGCCCGAGGAATCCGAAAAATCGGCCCGGACGTAATCCTTGCCGGTGCGGGTCCTCAGACGCGCCACGCCTTCGACCATCGCCGCCATCATGGCCTGCGTCCGCCCACCGCCAGGCACCCCGGATTCCATCAATGCAGTGTAACTCATCGCGCCGTTGGCTTTGGCAATGGTCCGATACTGCTCGACCGGATGCGCGGCAAAATAGAAGCCGAAATTCTCGCGCTCCTTCGCCATACGCTCGGCACGGCCCCATTCCTCGGCCTCGACAAGGCGCAGGTTTGGCTCGGAATGATCGTTGCCGCCGAACAGGCCGGCCTGACCGCTCTCGCGCTCGCGCTCGGCGGCATCGGCGACTGCGAGCAGCAGATCGGCATTCGCCAGCACCTTGGCCCGATTGGGCTCGATGCTGTCGAACGCCCCGGCCCCGGCCAGCCCTTCGAGCTGACGGCGATTCATCGACCCGGGCGGCAGGCGGCGGAACAGGTCTTCGAGGGAATCGAAGCGTCCATTGGCCTCACGCTCGGCGACGATCGCATTCATCGCCTTTTCGCCGACATTGCGAATCCCGGCCAGGGCATAGCGCACCGCATGGCCCTCGTCGGTCTGCTCGACCGTGAATTCGGCTTCCGAGGCATTCATGTCGGGGCCTTCGAGGACGATGCAGTTGCGGCGCATGTCGTCGACAAAATGGCTGAGCTTGTCCGACTGGTGCATGTCGAAGCACATCGAGGCGGCGTAGAACTCCTCCGGATAGTGGGTCTTGAGCCAAGCGGTCTGGTAGGCGAGCAAGGCGTATGCGGCGGCGTGCGACTTGTTGAAGCCGTAGCCCGCGAACTTGTCGATCAAGTCGAACAGCTCGTTGGCCTTCTTCCCGTCGATCCCGGAAACGGCGGCGCAGCCCTCGACGAACCGCGCGCGCTGGGCATCCATCTCCGCCTGGATCTTCTTGCCCATCGCCCGCCGCAACAAGTCGGCATCGCCCAGCGAATAACCGGCCAGGATCTGCGCCGCTTGCATCACCTGCTCCTGGTAGACGAAAATCCCGTAGGTCTCGGCCAGGATGCCTTCGAGCCTGGGGTGCGGGTAGACGATCGGCTCGATGCCGGCCTTGCGCTTGCCGAACAGCGGGATGTTGTCCATCGGGCCCGGCCGATAGAGCGAAACCAGCGCGATAACGTCACCGAAATTGCTCGGCTTTACGGCCGTCAGCGTGCGCCGCATGCCTTCGGATTCAAGCTGGAATACGCCGACGGTGTTGCCGCTCTGCATGAGCTTGTAGACATCTTCGTCGTCCCACGGCTGGAGCGCGTCGAGATCGACCGCGATCCCGCGCCTGGCGAGGAGATCGGTCGCCTTGCGCAGCACCGACAGCGTCTTGAGGCCGAGGAAGTCGAACTTGACCAACCCCGCGCTTTCGACGTTCTTCATGTCGAACTGGGTCACCGGGATTTCTGAGCGCGGGTCGCGATAAAGCGGGACAAGTTGCGCCAGCGGACGGTCACCGATCACCACGCCCGCAGCATGAGTCGATGAATTGCGCGGCAGGCCCTCGAGCTGCATCGCCAGGTCGACCAGCCGCTTCACGTCGGGATCGCTGTCGTATTCGCGCTTGAATTCGCTGACGCCGTTGAGCGTGCGCGGCAATGTCCATGGATCGGTCGGATGGTTGGGCACCAGCTTGCACAGCCGGTCGACATGGCCGTAGCTCATCTGGAGGATTCGCCCGGTGTCACGTAGCACCGCGCGCGCCTTGAGCTTGCCGAAGGTAATGATCTGCGCGACATGGTCGTTGCCGTATTTCCGCTGGACATAGCGGATCACTTCGCCGCGCCGGGTTTCGCAAAAGTCGATGTCGAAATCGGGCATCGAGACACGTTCGGGGTTGAGGAAGCGTTCGAACAGCAGGCCGAGCCTTAGCGGATCGAGATCGGTGATCGTCAGCGCCCAGGCAACCACCGATCCAGCCCCCGAACCGCGCCCCGGACCCACCGGAATCCCGTTGTCCTTCGCCCATTTGATGAAATCGGCGACGATCAGGAAATAGCCGGGAAAGCCCATGCCGACGATGATATCGATCTCGAATTCGAGGCGTTCGACATACGGCTTGAGTTCCTCATCGGTCATTTCGCCATAGGTCTCGAGCCGCGCGGCGAGACCCCTGCGCGCATCCTCGGCCAGCTTCCTGGCCTCGGCTTCCAGGTCGCCCGCCAGGCTGGGCAGGATCGGTTCACGATAAGGCGGCGCCATCGCGCAGCGCTGGGCGATCACAAGGGTATTGGCGATGGCTTCGGGAAGGTCGGCAAACAGCTCTTCCATCATCGGAGCCGACTTGACCCAGGCCTCCGGAGCGCTGCGCGGCCGATCCGCCGCATCGAGATGGGTCGCATTGGCAATGCACAACATCGCATCATGCGCCGCGTGGAAGCTCGGATCGCCGAAATTCGCCGGGTTGGTCGCTACCAATGGAAGGTCTTGCGCGTAGGCCAGTTCGATCAACCCGTCTTCCGCCGCATCCTCGACCGGATTCTCCCTTCGCGCCAGTTCGATGTAGAATCGGCCAGGAAACAGCGCGGCAATCCTCTCGGCCAGTGCTTCGGCCGACGCTTTCCGGCCTTCGGCGAACAGCCTCGTGATTGCCCCTTCCGATGCCCCGCTGAGCGCGATCAAACCTTCGGTATGATTTTCGAGGTCCGCCAGCTGGACGTGCGGTTCGAGTTCAAGCGGTCGATCGAGGTGGGCCTTGCTGACCAGATTACAGAGATTTGCCCACCCCGTCTCGTCCTGGGCATAGAGCGGCAAATAATCGACTGCCTGCGTTTCATCGTCCCGGGCAATTCCCAGCAGGGCCCCGACGACCGGCTGGACACCGAGCTCGAAGCAGGCGGCAGCAAAATTGACCGTGCCGTAAAGTCCGTTGCGATCGCAGATCGCTATTGCCGGAAATCCCCGCTCTCGGGCGAGGCGGGCAATCGCCTTGGGGTCGATCGCCCCTTCGAGCATCGAATAGGAGGACAGGATCCGCAAGGGTACGAAGGGAGCAAAGGCCATCACCGAAACCTAGCCAAGGGCGCGGCGCGATCAAGCGCCACTGGCTCCCGCTTGGGGATAAGCACCGCTCTTGCAAAACTTCGCGAAAAGGGTTCCTCTCGCTCCGAGAAGCCGGGGAGAATCGCAATGACGGAACACCCTCTGAGCAGGGAGAATTTGGCCGCGATCAACGATCGGGCGAAGGCAATCATCAGCGACCCGAGGAGCGCATGGCCCCAGATTGCCGAAGAGAGGCTTTCGACCCAGGAGATTCTTCTCGACTACGTCCTGCCCCTGGCGGCGATCGGGCCCGTCGCAGGGCTGATCGGCGGACAACTCCTCGGTTACGGCTTTGTCGGCCTCAGGATCGGCCTCGGTGCGGCGATCGGGATGGCGGTCACGAGCTATCTCCTGTCGATCCTTTCGGTCTTTCTGATTGCCTTCGTGGCCAATTTCCTCAGCCCCAGATTTGGCGGCAATGACGATTTCGCCAGCGCTTTCAAGCTGTGCGCCTATGCCATGACCGCAGCCTGGCTGGCGGGCGTCTTCGCGCTGGTTCCGGTCCTTGCCATCCTCGGCTTTCTGGGACTCTACAGCATCTACTTGTTCTATACCGGCGTTGCGCCGATGATGGGTATCCCGGCCGACAGGGCCCTGACCTACACTGCCATCACCATACTGGTCGCCCTGGTCGTCAATCTCGTCATCAGTTCGCTTGCCACCGGAATCGGCGGAATGCCGCCAATGATGATCTGACAAGGGCTTAATCCTGCAGCGGCTCGCTGCGTCGCCGGTAGATGAAATCGAAATTGTCGGACCAGGTTTGCCCGTGATCGGCCGAGAATTCGCCGTGCTGGCGAACTTCATCGGCCGATATCGCCGTGTATGTCATCCGGATCAGGCCGTTCTCGCCATTGGGCCCCGAACCCGGCCACCAGCCGGTGAGGACCATTTCGCCATCGACCACACCGCCCGAAAACTCGACGCTGCCCGGCGCCGAACCGATCCACAACTGACGCCATTGCCCGGTGGAGGGGTCGTAATGCGACAGGCTGCTGCCGCCGGTTCCACGCAGCGGCAGCCACTGTTCGCGGATCGCGCAGCCCGAATGCAGCCGCTCGATGCGGCTGTTCGCGACCTGCCGCTCGGGGTTGGCGCGCGGATACACGTCCCATTCGCCGACCCAGAAATCGAATCCCGCGTGTTCATCGGTCGCGCAGGCTTGTGGTGGCGCGGTGGCTGCCTCACTTGCCGATTGTTGCGCAAACAGAGCGAGGACTGCAAAGGCCAGGTCCGACCCCATGACTATTCGAGGACTCCATCATGCAACCGCACCACCCGGTCCATCGCCATGGCGAGCCGCTCGTTATGGGTCGCGACCAGCGCCGCGCTGCCCTCGCCTCGCACCAGCCGCAGGAATTCGGCAAGCACCCGGTCGGCGGTCGCCTCGTCGAGATTGCCGGTCGGCTCGTCCGCCAGCACCAGCTGCGGATGGTTGGCGAGCGCCCTGGCCACCGCTACCCGCTGCTGCTCGCCGCCCGAAAGCTGGCTCGGACGATGGGTCAGCCGCCCGGACAGGCCAAGCGCGGCCAGCAGGCTGCGCGCACGCTCTTCCGCTTCGCTGCGGGACTTCCCCGCAACCATTTGCGGCAGGATCACATTCTCCTCGGCATTGAAATCGGGGAGCAGGTGATGGAACTGGTAGACGAAACCGAGGTGATCGCGCCTGAGCGTGGTACGGTCGCCGCCGGACAGGGAACTGGCATCGATCCCGGCGATCTCGATCTTGCCGCCGAACCCGCCTTCGAGCAGCCCGACCGCCTGCAGCAGGGTCGACTTGCCCGATCCCGAAGGTCCCAGGAGCGCGACAATCTCTCCCGGCCGCACGGCCAGGTTCACGCCGCGCAGGACGTCGATCTGCACCCCGCCCTGCTCGAAACTGCGGGTCAGCCCGGTCAGCCTGACGACTGGGTCACTCATAGCGCAGCACCTGCACCGGATCGGTGCTTGCCGCCTTGTAGGCCGGATAGAGCGTGGCGAGGAAACTGAAGACCAGTGCCATCACCACGATCGCCAGCACTTCGAACGGGTCGGTCCGGCTCGGCAGTTCGGTGAGGAAGCGGATCGAGGGATCCCACAGCTCGATCCCGGTCAGCCACTGGATCCCGTTAACGATCGGCTGGCGGAAAAACAGGAACACGAACCCGAGCACGAGCCCGGCGAGCATGCCGAGCGTACCGATCACGAACCCGGTGGTGACGAAGATCTTCAGGAGGCTGCGCCGCGTTGCCCCCATGGTCCGCAGGATCGCGATGTCGCGGGTCTTGGCGCGGACCAGCATGATCAGGCTCGAGAGGATATTGAACACCGCCACCAGCACGATGATCGAAAGCACGATAAACATCGCCACGCGCTCAACCGCCAGGGCTTCGAACAGGCTGGAATTGATCGTCTTCCAGTCCGAAACCGTCGCGCGTCCGGCGAGCCTCGCCTGCACCGGGGCAAGGATCTCGCCGACCCGGTCGGCGTCCTCGGTCTTGACCTCGATCATCCCGATCGTGTCGCCGATAAGCAGCAGCGTTTGCGCGTCGGGGATCGGCATGACCACGAAGGCCTGGTCGTAATCGTAGATCCCGACCTCGAAGATCGCCGCCACTTCATAGGCGATCTGGCGCGGCACCGTCCCGAATGGCGTCGAACGGCCCTGGGGGTTGATGATGGTGATCGTGTCGCCCAGTCGCGCCCCGATATTCTCCGCCAGCCGTGCGCCGATCGCGACCTTGTTCGCGCCGGGACGGAGCTGCGAGAAATCGCCAGAAAGCTTCTTCTCGGCCAGCCTTTCGATATCTTCCTGCGTATTGCCGCGCACAAGGATTCCTTCGACGCGGCCGTTGAAGGTCACCATCAATGGCTGTTCGATCAGCGGCGAGGCGCGCTCCACCCCGGGAGTTTCGCGCACATCCTCGAGGATTTCTTCCCACCCGTCGAGCCGCTGGCCATAGGCCTGGATGATTGCGTGCCCGTTCAGCCCGACGATCTTGTCGAGGAGCTCGGCGCGGAAGCCGTTCATCACGCTCATCACGATCACGAGCGCGGCGACACCCAGCATCACCGCGACCAGGCTGATCCCGGCGACCAGCGCGATAAACGCCTCGCCCCTACCGGGGAGCATGTAGCGCTTGGCAATCATCCATTCGAAAGGGGAGAGGATCAAGCGGCTGTCTCGCATTGCTGGAGTTTAGCGGAGTTAGAGATCAAACCTGGGAGAGGCAACCATGTGAGCGAGGTATTCCCCTTCCCCCTGGATGGGAGAGGGAATTTTACCTATTGGTGCAAATAGATCGCGCGTTCGTGGCTGAAGGCCTTGAACCCGAAATAGCCATGATAGCTGCCCATCCCGCTGCCGTTGACGCCGCCGAAGGGCAGGCGATTTTCGAGGTAATGCGAGAACACGCCATTGACGGTCGCGCCGCCCGACGAGGTCCGCTGCAGCACCTTTTCGACATTGCCTTCATCCGGGCTGAACACATAGAGCGCCA
>NZ_DBNHSF010000165.1:0-17978 GCF_057143545.1 Candidatus Andeanibacterium sp. | reverse complement strand
GATCATCAATGTTTCGACCGGGCGCAGTTTCGTCTCGGAACTGGTGATGAAGGACCATGTCGTCACCCGCGCCTGGTCGACCGGGTTCCTCCTGGGCCTGCTCGCCAAGGATGTCGGGATCGCGCGGAAACTTGGCGCGGAACTGGGGCTCGATGCGCCGCTCAGCGAATTGGTCGACGAGCGGATGAAACAGGCGGTGGCGCAATGCGGCCCGGCCGCCGATCACAGCGAGGCGATCCTCGGCTGGTACAAGGACGAGTGGGAGAAATAGCGATGGGAAACGGGAGCGACGCCTACAGGAAGGGGATCGACCTCAGGCGGCATATGTTCGGCCATGCCGGAGCCGAAGGAGCGCATGAGGCGGCGAGCGACATCGGCCGGCCGCTGCAGGAATATGTCACCGAATTCTGCTTCGGCGAGATCTGGCAGCGCGAGGGGCTGACCAATCGCGAGCGCAGCATGCTGGTGGTGGCGATGCTGCTGGGCGCGAACCGGATGAAACAGGTGCGGGTGCATCTGCAGGGTGCGCTGGCCAATGGCGTCGAGCCCGAGGAACTGCGCGAAGTCTTCCTGCTGGCGATGGAATATCTCGGAATTCCCGCTGCGGCGGAGGCAACCTTCATGCTCGAGGCGATGCTCAAGGAAGAAGGCGGATAGGGCGCACAGGAAAGGCCCGGAAGGCGAGAACCTTCCGGGCCGTCATCCGGACCTCGCGGTCCGTTATTCCATCAAGGCCTAGTTGCCCTGCGCGCGGCGGGCCGCTGCTGCCGCTGCTTCCGTGGTCGGGTTGCCGAGCGAAAGCTCGCGCCCGTCGGGGAAGCTGATTTCGGCAGCCGATGCACGGGTGTCGCCGTCGCGGGCCTGGAAGGCCTGCACGATCACCTTGGTGCCGGCCGGCAGCGAATTTCTGTTCCAGCCGCGGCGGAGCAGCGCGCTGGGTGCGCCGCCTTCGACGCGCCAGACCTCGACCTTGCCGTTGCGGGTCGTGCGGATGTGGATCCACGAATGCGGATTGACCCATTCGAACTTGACCACTTCGCCTTCGATCTTGATCGGCTTGTTGCGATCGAATTCGGCCGCGAACGAGTGATGGGCATAGGCGGTTCCAGCCACCGCGCCCGTTGCAAGCACGGCGCCGATGAGGGCGGTACGCCAGGCCTTCTTGAACATATTAGGTACTCCTTGATGCATTGCCGGGCCTGTTTAGCCCGCCGAACCTGAACGGTTCATTGTCCTGAATCAGTTTCCAGCAGATCGCCGTAAAGCAGCAATTCCGAGAACGGAACGCACTTGAACTCGAGCAGCTGGGCATTTTCTTCCATCCGCCGATAAAGCGGCATCTTCATCGTCCAGGGGCGGGTAAATACCTCCGGATCGTCGATCGTCACTTCGTAATCGATGTGATTCGGGCCGTTCGCGGTAAACCGCTCGGTCACTGTCGCGTGGTTGGAAATGTAGTTGCCCGACCGGTCGAGCCAGGTCATGGTCGCGCGCATTTCGCCTTCCGGGCCCTTGTAGTCGCCCGGGCTCTGCGAAAGCGTGGTGACGACCAGCGTATCGCCATCCCACTGGCCGTAGGATGTGCCCATCCAGGTGTCGATCGGCGGGATTTCGATATCCTGCATGTTGATCACGCGGTTCGCCGATGCGTATTCATAGACGAACAGCATGTCGCCCTGGCCGTCCTGGATGATCTGGAACGGCAGGTCGATATAGGTCGCGCGCGGAATGCCGGGCAGGTAGCAGGCCGCTTCCGGATCCCAGCCCGGAGCATCGCGGCGATGCTGCTCGCGCAGGGCCTTGGCCTCTTCCTTGTAGGGAATCGTCCCGCCGACGACCACTCCGAGCCCGGCCGGAGTCGCCGCGAGCGCGCCTTGCAGCCGCGAAATCGCCGCCTTGGAATTGTCGGACGCCGAATGCGGCTCGAGATCGTAATTGGCGGTGTTCATGACCTGCCAGATACCGTTGAGGTTCGGCTTGCCGCCGATCCTCTCGACATCGTGGGCCAAGGCCCCGCCGGCGCCGACCATCAGCACCGCGGCTGCGGCTGCGCCCTTCAAAATTTGTTTAATTCCCGGCATATCCACTCCTGTCAGATATCTTCACCTGGAAGCGCAAAGGTCACAATCGAACCGCCCGCATTGATCGCGACATATTGCTTGCCGCTCTTGCCCCGATAGCTCATCGGGTTGGCATTCGCATTATTCCCTAAAACCGCCTCCCACAATTGTTCGCCCGAGGCCGAGTCAAACGCCCTGAAGCGCTTGTCGTTCGTCGCGCCGACAAATACAAGCCCGCCCGCGGTTACGGTCGGACCCGCGCTGCCGGCATTGCCCAGCACATTCTTGCCCTCTGGCAGGCCTTCATACAAGCCCAGAGGCACCGCCCATCTGATTGCCCCGGTATTGGCATCGACTGCGGTCAGGCGCGCCCATGGCGGCTTGTAGCAGGGCAGGGCCTGCCCGACCGGGCGGCCATTCTCGTCATATTCGCCCGACAACGGGGCATTGTAGCTGAAAAACGGACCCTTCCCGTCCACGCTGGCGCGGTCGTATTCCGGCGCGATGCGCGCATCGAAGCTGTAGGGCGGGCTGCCTTCGGGCACTTTCTCGACCCAGCCGACCAGCGATGTGTCGATCGCGTTGACATAGACCAGGCCGGTTTCCGGATCGGCTGCCGGGCCGCCCCAATTTACTCCGCCAATCCCGCCGGGAAGCTGGATCGTCGAGACCAGCGGCGAATTCTCGTCGCGGTACAGGAACGGTGTGTACGGCCCCCAGTTGATGAAGCCGCCGGCCTTTTCCCACATCGCGCGACAGGCCGCGGCATGTTCGGGCGTGGTATCCTCTGCGGTGACGATGTCCTGGTAATCCATCCGCACCCGGCTGAGCGGCGGGGTAACCACCGGGATCGGCTGGGTCGGGTGATAATATTCGCCCGGCACGTTACCCGGAGGAACCGGCACTTCGGCAACCGGATGGACCGGATGCCCGTCGGCCGCATCGAGCACGAAGAAATTGCTCGACTTGCCGACATTGGCCAGCACCAGCTCGCGCTTGCCGTTCACCGTCACCGGGAACAGCGGGCCGGCATGCGACATGTCGATATCCCACAAATCGTGGTGCACGGTCTGGAAATGCCACTTATAGGCACCGGTCTGGAGATCGACCGCGACGACCGAATTGCCGAACACGTTGGCGCCGGGACGATCGCCGCCATAGTAATTATGGGCCGGCCCGGCGATCGGCAGGTAGACCGTGTCGCTGGCTTCGTCGACTGTGGCGGCGAAACCCCACATATTGGTCCCGCCGCGGTCCTTCCAGCCATCGCCCCAGGTCTCGCTGAAAGGCTGTCCGGCATCGGGCGTGGTATCGAATTCCCACAGCTTCTTGCCGGTCAGGACATCGAAAGCCCGCGGGTTGCCGGGATCCCCTTGCGGACTTTCCAGCGTTGCCGCTCCGATGATCGCGACATTCTTGTAGACCGTCGGGGTGCCGCCATAGCTGACCCCAACTTCCGCCTTCCCGCCTTCTCCGAAGCTGTCGACCAGGGAGCCGCTTGCCGCATCGAGCGCAATCATGTGAGAGCCGGCCATCACCAGCAGGCGGGGCGCGTTGCTCTCATCACCCGGCCAGTAGGCCAGCCCACGCCCGGAGACGCCGCCACCGAATTGCTGGCCTTCGGGGCGCGGCTCCTCATGGGTCCAGATTTCCGTGCCGCTATCGGCATCGAGCGCGACCACCCTCGTACCGGCGGTCACATACATCACGCCGTCGATCACCAGCGGCACCGCATTGTTGAATGCACGCAGCGGATAGGACCAGGCCTCGACCAGTGTGGCAACGTTCGACTTGTTGATATCGTCCAGCGGAGAATAGCGGGTCGCGGCCAGATCGCGATGGATCGTCCGCCAGTCGCCAGCAGGCATTTCCGCCTGCGCCTGCACGCCCGCAGACGGGGCAAACGCAAGACTTGCCGCCAGAGTTAGGCTCGCAGCGATTCGCATGATTGTCCTCTCCGATTTGCCCGGATCCGGGCGCGCGGCCATCGCCCTGCTAGATGACTTTGTCCTGTTTTAGGGTCAATGAACGGCTTTGACAATGCTTTGTTGGCTGTCTAACGAATTGCCCTCTTGAGGATGCTCCTCCAGAATGCGCTCGACAGCCGACAGGCGTGATTCGACCGGGGCGGCAAGCCGATCGAACCGCGCATGGCGGCGACGGGGGAAGAATGAAGGGACCGATGCGCTCATGATAGGCGACCTATTATTCAGATTTGCCGAGTGGCTGCGCTCGACATTTCTCAACGATCTGGCGTTCTGGATCAGCGACACAGCCTTGTGCCAGTGGATCCAGTCGAATTTCTGGGCGATTCCAACGATCCAGGTGTTTCATATCGCCGCGATTGCGGCACTGTTCGGATCGGTGCTGATGATCAACCTGCAGGTGCTCGGCCTGCTCGGCGGGCATCGCACGCTGGCGCAGACCTCGGCCCGTTTCGTTCCGTGGATTCGCTGGGCCTTCGTGGTGCTCCTGGTGAGCGGGCTGCTGCTGATCATCGGCGAGCCGGTGCGCGAACTGCCGAACCCGATCTTCTGGCTCAAGATGGTCGCGATCGCCGTAACGGTGCCGATCAGCCTCGCCTTCAACGCGAAGGTCAGCAAGATCGGTTCGACCGGGGCGCTTTCCGCGTCCTACAAGCTCGTTGCGGTCCTGTTGATCGTGCTGTGGTGCGTGATCATGCTGGGTGGCCGCTGGATCGCCTACGCGCCGGTCTAAGGGGATTATCATGGCAACCGAAGAAATGACTCTCTGGCAGAAGATCGAATTTTCTGCGCTTGGCGATTATCTCGCCACCGACCCGATCGCATTCCCGATGATCGAAACCGGGCACGTCATCGCGCTGGTCACGGTGTTCGGCGCGATCCTGATCATGGATCTGCGGATGCTCGGCCTCGCTTCGACCGGCAGTGCGATCTCCAAGATCGAGCGCGACACGGTGCGGCTGACCTGGATCGCTTTCATCCTGGCTGCGATCACCGGCTCGCTGCTGTTCGTCAGCAAGGCTTCGAGCTACATGATCAACCCCTATTTCCTGACCAAGATGGGCCTGATGGTGCTGGCCGGGATCAACATGGCCTATTTCCAGTTCGTGACCTGGAAGAATGTCGACCGGTGGGATACCGCCGCCGATATCCCCTTCGCGGTCAAGCTGGCCGGGGCCCTGTCGCTGACATTCTGGCTGCTGGTGATCTTCTTCGGCCGCGCGATCGGGTTCACGCTCAGCTTCTATTACTGAGCTGACCCCCGGGCATAGGAAAAGGCCGCGAGACCGGTTTGGTCCCGCGGCCTTTTCCTGTGGCGAATGCGCCAGCCCCTACTCGCCATCGGGCCCCGGATCGCGCTCGATCCCGAGCGGGGTCAGCACGTCGCGCTGGTAGACCGCGCTGTGGAACTTGATCTGGGCATCGGTCGCCCATTCGCCCGGAGCCGAACCGGTGCTGGTGAGCAGCATGGCCTCGTTATCGGGGGATTCGGCGACAGACGGCCAATAGGGCAGGCCCTCGCCGTTGGGATTGCCGGTGCGGGCAAAGTTCACCCAATACTGCATCACCTGGTCCGAGAACTCCCACATCTTCGGATCGCGGCTGTTGAGCTTGCGCGAGCTGCCGTCGGGGAACAGCCGCTCCTCGTCGAGCGTGCCGAGCACGAAGGCGACTTCGCCGGCATGGGTGGTGCCGGTGTCGGCCCCGTTGGCGTAATGCGGGCGGTTGGTAAAGAGGTACTGGTAGCCGTTCTTGCCGAGCGAAACGGCATCCTCGGCCATCAGCCGGTGGTGCCAGGCCATCGCATCGACTCCCGGCATGCCCGACACGGCCCGGGCCTCTTCGTCGGTCTCCGCGGGATAGGCGGCCATCCCGAGATCGGCGAGGTCGCGCCAACGCTGCGCCGCGCCAGCCTTCCAGCTCTCGGCGGTCGCCGGCGGACCGAATCCTCCGCCAAAGGCAAATTCCATCTCGTTCGAGCCGGTCAGGATGTCGACTGCGTTCTGCTTGCCTTCGGCAATGGTCAGCGAAACATCCTGCGGGATGATCCAGCCATCGACGATCATGCCCTGACCGCGAACCTTCTGGAACAGTTCGACCGCCGGCATGGCGCGCAGTTCGGCCAGCGAGGGATTGCCAAGCTGGCCCAGCGCATTGGCGGTCTGCTGGACCGCATTCGCTTTCTTGGCCATCTGGGCGATGCCGAGCGCCATATAGCCTCCGCTTTGCGGGATTGCCCGGTGGAACAGCCCCGCTGCTTCGGGTGAGCCGAGCAGGCCGCCGGCAATCGCGGCACCGGCCGACTGGCCGAAGATTGTGACATTGTCGGGATCGCCGCCGAACTGTTCGATATTGTCGCGGATCCATCTGAGCACGGCGATCACGTCGGCCAGCGCCTGGTTGCCCGAGGTGCCGTGTTCGGACTCCGCGTCCAGCTCGGGATGGGAGAAGAAGCCGAGCGATCCGAGCCGGTAATTCATGGTGACCATGACCGCGCCGGTCGCCGCGATGTGGTCTCCGCGATTATAGGGGCTGTTGCCGCCGCCATCGGTATAGGCGCCGCCATATAGCCACAGCATCACCGGGCGCTTCTCGTCGGCGCTTGCCGCAGCGGTCCAGACATTGAGGTAGAGGCAGTCCTCGGACATTTGCGGGTTCTGCTGTTCGTCGACCGCGGCATTCTTGTAGCGCGGCAGGCCCGAGTTCTGGATACAGGGCGGCTTGAAATGCTTGGCATCGAGCACGCCTTCCCAGGGTTCGACCGGCTGCGGCACCTTGAAACGGTTTTCTCCGACCGGGGGGGCGCCAAACGGGATGCCGGTAAACGCAACCACCCCGGGCTCGATCCCCGGATAGCCCTTGACCAGGCCCTTGTCGGTCTGGATCGGCTGCTGCATCGCTGGCAGCTCTGCGGGCGGTCCGAATTGCGCATGCGCGACACCGGCCGAAGCCAGCAGGGCTGTCGAAAGGGCGAGGTGCAGCGCCTTTGCGCGTGTGCTCATGGCATTACTCTCCGTTGTTGGCTGCCTGGGCGCGCCCGGCGCGCGAGGCGCTGATGTAATTGCGGATCTGGACGTTGCCTTCGTGGCAGGCATATTCGAAGATCTCGTAGGTCTCGTCGCGTTTCCAGTCGAGCCGCGCGGTCCACGGCTTCGTGAACACGACCGGGTCGCTCCAGGTGACGTCATAGGTGATTTCGTCCGGGCCGATCATGTGCAGCCGCTCGACCATTTTCGCCTGTGCGCTGACCGGGGTGTCGTTCTCGCGCGGCGAGCCGGTGGTCCCGATATTGGTCGCCGAAGGACCGGGCAGGAAATTGGTGGTCTCGATCACCAGCGTATTGGCGTCTTCCCAATGGCCGCGGCTTTCGCCGGTCCAGTGGCGGATCGCGGGCGAGATCGATGGCCGGCCGTCGGTGTAGACGATCCGCGTCTCGTGGACCATTTCCATCTGGATCGCGACCAGGCCGGGCGCCTGGAAAATCCGCATCCCGTTATTGTACATGAAGGGGAACATCGACGCCGGTAGCCCGCGCGATATGCAGCGGTCCCAGCTGTCGAAATCGTCGATCCAGTCGAACTCCTGCCCGGCGCGCCAGGTCGAACCCATTTCCGCCGACAGGCGCTCGCCTTCGGGTGTCTTGGCCGGAAGGCGGCCATCCACCGGGTCGACGATCCAGCTCGTGCGGCGGTTGGCCGGATAGACTTCCGCCCAATGGCCGATCCCCAGCTGGTTCTTCTCGTCCTCGTTCTCGTAGCGGCGCGCCAGTTCGGCCACCATGCCCTCGCGCTCGGCAAACTCCTCCTCGGTGAGGAAGATGCGCTCGCCGAACTGCTCTTCGCGCTGCAGCGGCGTGCGGCTGTTCAGGTGATCGATCGGCCAACCGCCCCGGAAATCGGGCTCACCCCACGAGGTCCTTGCCGGGGCGTATTCGTCCGAAGGCACGGGCAGGACGGACAAATCCCCATCCTGCGCCAAGGCGGCGGCCCCTGCAGCCGCGAGGGTTACAGGGGCCAGGCCGATCAACGCCTTCCGGCGGGCTTGCGCGAAGGACATCCCGATCAGTTCGCGGCGGATTCTTCGTCTTCCCGCATCGCGGCGTCGGTGCCGCGCAGCGCCCGCGACGAGGTGATGTAGTTGCGCACCTGCACATTGCCTTCATGGCAGGCATATTCGAAGAACTCGTATTCCTCATTGCGCGTCCAGTCGACCCGGGCGGTCCAGGGCCTGGTCCAGACCTTGGGATCCGAATAGGTCAATTCGTAGATGATGTGGTCCGGATTGGTCATGGTCAGCCGCTCGATGGCCTTGGCCTCGTCCGAAGTCGGAATGACATTGTTGGGCGGGGCGCCCATGGTCGCCATGTTGAGCGGGGAACCACCGGGCATGATGTTGTCGGTTTCGATCACCAGCGTGTTGCCGTCCCAATAGCCGACGCTGTCGCCCATCCATTCCTTCACGCGAGAATCGTTGTGCCTGACCGCGCCCTTTTCGACGATCGGGATCACGCGGGAATCGTGAATCATCTCGAGGTCGATCACGACAAAGCCCGGCGCCTGGAAGATGCGGATGCCGTTATTGTAGCGGAAGGGCAGCATCGAGGCGGGGAAAGCACGGGTGATGCAGCGGTCCCAATTGTCGAAATCGGTGGTCCAGTCGAAGGTCTGGCCGGCGACCCAGCTGGAACGGCCGATCGCCATCATGTTCTTGCCGTATTCGGTGAATTCGGGGAGGCGGCCGTTGGGCGGATCGACCAGCAGCGACGTGCGGCGGCCCGAAGCGTCGGATTCGACCCAGTGGCCCATGCCGATCTTGCCCTGTTCGTCTTCGGCGGCGTAGCGCGCGTCCGATCCGGCGGCCTGTGCCGCACGCTGGGCGTATTCCTCCTCGGTCAGCCAGAAGCGGTCGCCATATTGCGGACTGCGCTGGAGGAACAGGCTGGCGATGTTGTCGATCGGCCAGGTTCCACGGAGGTCAGGATCGCCCCACGGCGTCCTGGGTGGGTCGAAGTCGGTTGGCACCGGCGGCATCACGGTGAGGTCGTCGGGGACCGGCTGCGCCAGTACCGGGGTCAATGCCGTCGCACTCAAGGCCGCGGCAGCCAGCGCGACCGATGCCGCTGCAAGCTTCGCTTTCGAAAACTTCATTCTCATTCCGCATCCTCCTGTTGCTGTGCCCGCTCCGCTCTCGACGAGCTGATATAGCCACGGATCTGCACATTGCCTTCGTGGCAGGCATATTCGTAGAACTCGTAATCGTCCTTGCGCCGCCAGGGGAGCCGTGCGGTCCAAGGCGCGGTGAAGATCACGGGATCGTTCCAGGTCACCTCATACACGATCGTGTCGGGGCCTGTCATGGTGAAGCGCTCGATCATATGCGCCGAGGTGCTGACCGGGGTGTCGTTCTGGAACGGCGAACCGGTGGTGCCGACATTGGTGGCGGACGGGCCGGGCTTGAAATTGGTCGTTTCGACGACCAGCGTGTTGCCGTCTTCCCAGTGGCCGCGGCTTTCACCCATCCAGTTATCGATTGCCGGCGAGATCGACGGACGCCCATCGGTGTAGATGATCCGCGTTTCGTGGACCATCTCGAGCTGGATCGCGACCAGCCCCGGCGCCTGCCACAGGCGGATGCCGTTATTGTAGTTGATGGTGAACATCGAAGCCGGCAGGCCGCGGGTGATGCAGCGATCCCAGCTGTCGAAATCGAGCGGGGTGTCGAAGGTCTGGCCCATGCGATAGCTCGACCGCATCAGGTCCGAACGGCGCTTGCCTTCCTCGGTCTTTTCGGGGAGCCGCCCATTGGGCGGATCGATCAGCATCGAAGTCCGGCGATTGGCTTCGCCCGGTTCGACCCAGGCGCCCATGCCGAGCGTATTGTCTTCGAGCATGCGCTGGTAACCGCCGGCCCGGCGTTCCGCGAATTCCTGGTTCTGCGCGAATTCCTTGTCCGACATCCAGTAGCGGTTGCCCTGGTTTTCGAGGCGTTCGAAGCGGAAGCCGTTCAGGTGATCGACCGGCCAGCCGCCGCGGAAATCGGGTTCGCCCCATTCGGTCAGCGCGGGCTTGTAGTCCCTCGGCACGGCCGGAATCGCCTCGAGCTGCGCCAGCACTTCGGGCTCGAATTCCTCGGGCGGACCGGGCGGCGGGCCGAATTGCGCGCTCGCCGAAGCCGCGCACAGCGCTGCGGCAGACGTTGCGGCAAGAATCCCGGAAAGACGCAATGTCATGGTCATTCACCTGCTTTCGGGAGAGCGAAGGCAATATATTTGTTGGAACCGGGCTCGGGCAGGCCCAGGCCGGTCGCGAAATGCCCTCCTCCGCCGACAGGAACGACCACGAACTGGCGGCCATCGGCCTCATAGACCGCGGGAACGCCTTCGATTGCGGCATCGACCTTGTGCTCCCACAGGATCTGGCCGGTATTGGCATCGCGGGCGCGAATGGTGCGATCGGTGGTGGTGCCGATGAACAGCAGGCCGCCGCCGGTCACGACCGGCGAACCGCGCGGCGTCTGGGCGCCGGTATTGGTGATCCCCCGTTCGGCCAGCGGAGCGATGTCGCCATTGGGGACCTGCCACAGCTTGATGCCGGTGTTCATGTCGTAGAGCGTGATCGACGAGAAGGGCGGCGCGATCGCGACCATGCCATTGGGCTGGAGCATGAAATCGACCGGCGAACGATAGGGCTGCACATCGCCGCCGCTGTTCGGCATATTCTCGAGCGCCGTCGGGCGGGTGTCGGGAACCAGCTTGGCCATCGTCGGGATGTTGCGGTTGACGATGTAGAGCCGCGCGCGCTCGGGATCGATCGCCGCCATGCTCCAGTTGGCGCCGCCATTATGTCCGGGCATCATGATCGTGCCTTCGAGACTTGGCGGCGTGAACAGGCCTTCATTGCGGGAATTGCGCAGGATCTCGCGCAATTTCGCCTGGTCCTCCTCGGGCAGGTAGGGATTGATGTCATCTTCGGTGAAGCGCTGGCGGGTGAAGGGCTCGGGCCAGGTCGGGAATGGCTGGGTCGGCGAGGCGACCTCGCCGGGAACGTCGGACTGGGGAACCGGGCGCTCCTCGATCGGCCAGATCGGCTCGCCGGTCAGCCGGTTGAAGACGAACAGGAAACCCTGCTTGGTCGGCTGGACCACGATCGGAACGTCCTGGCCGTCGCGCTTGATCGTCATCAGCTTGGGCGCGATCGGAATGTCGTAGTCCCACAAATCGTGGTGGATCGTCTGGAAATGCCAGATGCGTTCGCCGGTCCGGGCATTGAGCGCGAGGATCGAATTGCCGAACAGGTTGTCGCCCGGGCGGTTGCCGCCGTAGAAGTCGAAGCGGGCGGTGCCGGTCGGGATGAAGATGATCCCGTTTTCGGTGTCGATCGTCGATTCCGACCAGTTGTGGACGCCACCCAGCTTGTCCTGCTCGTTCTCGGGCCAGGTATCGTATCCGAATTCGCCGGGATGCGGGACGGTATGGAAGGTCCAGACATGTTCGCCCGTGCGGACATTATAGGCCTGGATATCCGCGGGCGACGATGCGTAGTCATAGGCGCCCGCCGGAAGGGAGACGATGATCAGGTCCTCGAAAATCCGGCCGGGATTATTGGTCTGCAACGGACGGGCCGGCGGCGTGCCGCTGTCGAGCGCATCGCGCAAGTCGACCCCGCCATTGGTGCCGAAGCTCTGGATCACTTCGCCGGTATCGGCATTCACGGCGCGCAATATGCCGCCATTGAGCACCATCAGGCGCTTTTCGCTGCCGTCTTCGCTTTGCCAGAGATTGATCCCCCGGCCGCCAATGCCGCCCTCGAAGGAAGTGCGCCAGATCTCTTCGCCGGTCGCTGCATCGAGCGCGACGAGATCGCTTCCGGCTCCGGCATACATCACGCCGTCAACGACAATCGGACCGAACATGAAGCCGAATCCGCCGCTGCCGGCCTCGAAGGTCCAGGCCACTTCGAGCTGATCGACATTGCCGGTATTGATCTGGTCGAGCGAGGAATATTGCGAGCTTTCGCCGCCGCCGAGATAGTTCTCCCAGGTCGAGTAATCGACGCCCTGTGCCAGTGCCTGCGTGGAAAGGGTGCAGGCCAGCGCAAGACTGCAACCCAGGCCCAGCTTGCGCAATGCCCATGCGCGCCCGACCCGGCGCCCCGACGGCAGATTGTTCACGAATATTCTCCTCAAGAAACTTCCATCACCGCTGCGGGCGGTTCACATTTTTGCGGCCTAGCCGATCCGGCTGGATTCCAACAAGTGCCATATTTCGCTCAAATTGACAAAATCCGTTTTTTCGACCGGGCAAGCACGACAGTCGACAAGGGCCTATTGGGCAGGCTCCGCTTCGGCTGCAGCTGCCGCATTCGGGACGATTTCGCGCTTGATCTGTGCCGAACCCTCGAACACGGTCGCTTCCGTCAGCGAGCCCGACGCATCGAGCGTCAAAGTGACATTGTCCACCGAATCGTTCCTCCAGAACCACCCGTGAATGCCAGTGAATGCTGGGACATAGGTCCCGCTCATCGACCGCGCCTCGTCGACGCCGTAACTTTCGGTCAGGTCTTCGCCGCCTTCGAAGGGATGGGCGTGCATGTCATAGCTGAGCGGTCCGGACGCCGACCATGCAAAGTTGAGCGGCTCGCCTTCGTTCAGCGTATATTTGAACTCGATGGACTCGAACGGCCCCAGTTGGCGTACCCATTGATCGGTCACCTGGCCGGGGATGGGTTCGAACGGCTCGTCGCTCAGTGTCAGCACGCCTTCGCGCAAGGCGCCCCGGCGTTGCTCCTCGCTCATGCCGGGATCGGAAATCTCGGTCAGGCCCAGCGCCTTGCCGGCGCCGGTCGGGTCGATCCCGAATTCCGCCGGCAGCACGAACAGCACCATGATCGCCGCACCCGCCAGGACGAGCCCGCCTGCGCCGATGATCCATTGGCGGCTCGAACCCGCTGCTTGTTGTTCTGTCGTTTCAGTCATGCGTTCAAATATCCGTTTATCTGGTAGGCGGTGAGGATCAGCCCGGCGCCGATCAGGGCGATATTGGCGAAAAATGCTCCGCGCTGGAAGCCTGGCGTCTTGCGCCAGAGATTGAGCAGGACCACTACGACGGTCAGCACGATGACCTGGCCGACTTCGACTCCGATATTGAAGCCGATCAGGTTTGTCAGCAATCCGTTTTCGGAGGCTTCGAGATCCTGCAGCTTGGTGGCGAGGCCGAGGCCGTGAAACAGGCCGAAGACCAGCACGGCCAGCTTGGTATTGATCGTCAGGCCCAGCCTGGCAAATCCGCCGATATTCTCGACCCCCTTGTAGATCACCGACAGGCCGATGATGGCGTCGACGATGTAGGGATTGGCACCGGTGCCAAGCAGCACCCCGGCTATCAGCGTGGTCGAATGGCCGATCGTGAACATCGAGACATACAGCACCACGTCGCGCAGCCGATGGAGGAAGAACACCACCCCGATCAGGAAGAACACATGGTCGTAGCCCGTGACCATGTGCTTGGCCCCGAGATAGAGGAACGGAATGAAGGCAGGGCCATCGATCGTCTGGACGAAGGCCTTGTCGCCTTCGGCAACGTCATGCGCCAGCGCCGCGCCGGTCAGGAAAAGCAACAGGTACAGTGCCGCAAGCGGCCAGACATGCCTGCGTAGCACCATGAATCTATCCTGCCGTCGGATCTTCCAGATCGGCCTGCGCGCCTTCGCCTTCCTGGGGATAGGCCTGGTGGCACGCCTGGCAGACATTGTAGAGGTCGCCGCCGAGCGTGAAGAGCTCGTCTTCGCTTGCACGGTCGCGCGCTGCCTGTTCGGCCCGCTGCCCGATCTGGACGAGTCCGCGCGAGAAGGTGATCCAGTCATCGCCGCGCCCTTCCGCGTAAAGCGGGGTCATCAGGAGATTGCCCATTTCGGTGACGGTTGCCGCGGAACTGACGACCTGGTTCCACCGCTCGTCGGTGGTGGGACGCAGATCGTGGGTCCCGGTCTCGTCGGAGATCGACCCTGCGGCGCCCCAGAACACCTCGGATTGGGGCTGGACGACTGTCGCCATCAATTGCTTGATGTCGTGCGCCTGGAGGTAGGTCTCACCCCGGTTGTCCTGGCCTGCCGACGAATCCTGGCCACAGGACGACAGCAGCAGGCCCATCGCCGTTGCTGTTAGAAACTTTCCGGCCATGCTTTTCTCCCAAGCTTGCGATGCGCTGCGCGAATACCACCGTGCACGCGAATTGCACAAGCAACGCTTTGCGCCCCTGTTCTGGACAGAGTCAACGATTGTTTGCAGGCGTCAATCTCTCATTCATGGGTTGCAATCTAGAAGATTTTCGCACAATGGCACCCGCCATAAACCGGACAGAATCAATTAGTGGAAGATTCGAAGTGATGAAAATGGTCTCCGCCCGCAGCGCTCGCCGCTCTGGACTGGCTGGCATTTTTGCTGCCCTCGCCGTAGCCACGGTCGGGATTTCGACGGTTCCGGCGGCAATGGCGGCCGCTACCGATACCGCGGCGCAGGGCCGCCAATTGTTCAACGATTGGGGCTGCAACGCCTGCCACGTGCTGAAGGATGCGGGCGCGGCCGGCCATGTCGGCCCGGCGCTCGACAGGAATGCCAAGCTGAGCAAGGATTATATTACCAGCCTCGTCAACAACGGGCAGGGTGCGATGCCGGGCTTCGCCGGAGCGATGACCGACGAGGAAATCGACATCCTCGCCACCTACATCCTCGAAAACGCCGCCAAGTAAGCCTGCGGCCAGCGCAATTTCCCTGCGTCAGTCGGGCGCCCGCGGATTCGGCCCGACTTGCGCGAAATAATTCGTCACACCGTCGGGATCGTTGAGCCAGATCGTCGTGAGTTCGAAGCCGGCCAGCTTGTTGAGCGGGGTTTCGACTGCGACATTGCGCCGCTTGGCCCTGGCATCGACCATCGCGGCATCGCTCACCACATACTGGATCCCGGCGCTGCCATTGTCGACCGCATTGCCGGCTGGCTCGTAGAGCATCAGGATCGTTTCCTTGTGCTGGTAGGGATAGAGCGTGGTCCCGAGGATTTTCGCATCAACCGGCGCCAGCTCGTCGAGGCCGACGAATTCGCGATAGAAAGCGCGGCTCTGCGCAAGGTCCGAGACGCCGATCCCGACACGCACCCCGGCATTCGAATGATCGGGCAGGCCCGGCCGGGTCAGGATCACGATGTCGAACCCGCCTGGGTCCTGCACCAGCGCCTGTTTGTAGCCATCGTCCCGGTCGACGAATTGCGGCTCCTCGAAGCCGGCATCGCGGAAGCGCTGCTTGACCACTTCAGGGTCGGGATAGGACAGCATGAAAAAGCGGATGCCGGTGCCTCCGTTCCAGCCGCCCGCCAGGTCGTATTTGCGATCGCCTTGCTGGCCCGCCGAAAGCTTGATCTGCATGCTGCCGACGCCGGTCAGGATCATCTGCTGGGTCGCGGTCAGCTGGATCGGGCTCAAGGATTTGAGCGCGAGCGCTTCGGTGTAGAATTTGACCATTGCTTCGGTCTGTTCGCGCGGGAAGCGGCGGAAGACATTCATGCCGTCGGCAGTGAACAGGTCGCGGGTCGAACTGTCGAGCTGTTCCTGGGTCAGCTCGCCGGGCTTGTAGGCGAGCTCGGAATCCACCTGCATCAGCGCGCCTTCGGGCGTCACGACCGTTTCCTGTGCCCGGGCGCCCGAGAGCGCAAACCCCGCGACAGCGAGGCAAACGGTCAGCAGCGCAGACATCTTGTTCATCATTGAAATCCTCTCCGGGACAGTTTGCCGCGCCTAGTCCGGCAAGGCAAATGCCACGATGCCTTCGCGGTTGAGCGGGCGGTTGTCGGGACCGCGCATGGCCCCGTTCACGCCCGAGGCGACCACCGCGACATATTGCTTTCCGTCCTTGCCGCGATAGCTCATCGGGATGGTCTGGGCGGCATAGTCCAGCCGCTGCTGCCACAGGATATCGCCGGTCTCGGCATCGAAGGCGCGGAACAGGCGGTCCCCGGTCGCGCCGATGAACACCAGCCCGCCGGCGGTCGCCATCGGGCCGCCGGAGGAATTGTTCGCGCCGGTATTCTGCTTGTCTTCGCCCAGCGCTTCGGAAAGGCCGAGCAGCTTCTCCCATTTGATCTCGCCGCTATTGGCGTCGACTGCATAGAGCCGGCCCCAGGGCGGCTTGAAGCAGGGGAGGGTGACGCTGTTGCCTTCTTCGTCCTCGAAGCTTGCCATGAAGCCCGAATAGGCGCCCGGCCCGATCAGGCTCCCGCGGTCGTATTTCTGGTTCGAGGTGGCGGTCCCGCGGCCATAATCGCCTTCCGGATCGCGTTCCTCGATCCAGCCGATCGAACCGCCTTCGCTGGTGTTGACATAGACGATGCCGCGCCCCGGATCGGCGGCGCTGCCGCCCCACACGACCCCGCCATTATGCGGGCGGTTGATCGAAGCGCGCGGAGGATCGGTCTTGGGATCGAGCAGGAAGAACGGCGTGAACGGCCCCGAATTGAAGAAGGTCCCGCCATAGGAATCCAAGAGGTCGCGGCAGGCCCGGGCGTGTTCCTCATTGGTGATCTCGGCGGTGACGACGTCCGAGGGATCCCAATACATGTTCGAGAGCGGCTTTGGCTTCACCGGGATCGGCTGGGTCGGCGAATACCATTCGCCGGGGACGTTGGCGGCGGCGACGAAATGCTCGTTGACCCCGTGGATCGGCTCGCCGGTCTTGCGGTTCAAGATATACATCAGGCCGGGCTTGCCGGTTTCGGCGAGCGCCGGGACGGTCTTGCCGTCGATGGTGAGGTCGAACAGCACCGGCGGGGCGGGCAGGTCCCAGTCCCACAGCTCGTGATGGATCGTCTGGAAGTGCCAGCGATATTCGCCGCTATCGAGATCGAGCGCGACGATCGAATTTCCGAACAGATTGTCGCCCGGGCGGTCGCCGCCGTAATAGTTCGGGCTGGGGCTGCCGAGCGTGTGATAAAGGAGGTTGGTTTCCGGATCGTAGGTCGTGTACCAGACCCACATATTGGTGCCCGAACGGTCCTTCCAGCCATCGTCGAGCCAGGTTTCGTGGCCGACTTCGCCGGGGCGCGGCACGACATTGAATTCCCACAGTTTGGCGCCGGTGCGTGCATCGAAGGCCCTGGTATTTCCCGACTCGCCGCGGGGATCTTCTTGGGTATTGGCGCCGATCACCATCACATTCTTGTAGATCGACGGCGGGTAATTATAGGGCGTGCCCTCGATCGCGATCGAGCCGCCGGTACCGAAGCCCGGATCGGGTTCGCCGGTTGCCAGCGAAATGGCGTGAAGCGCGCTGCCGGTCGAGTAATAGATGCGCGCACTGTGCTCGCCATCGCCCGGCCAGTAGGAAACGGCCCTCCGTGCCAGTCCGCCGGTGATCTCGTGCCGCCAGATCACCTCGCCGCTATCGCCCTCGAGCGCCAGCACCGCGGTGCCCGTGGGGACATACATGATCCCGTCGATCACGATCGGGACGGTGCCGCCGAGCAGGGCGCCGCCGCCTTCGGGCCGCAGCGCCAGGCTCCAGGCCTGCTCGAGGCTGGCGACATTGCCGCGATTGATATCGTCCATCGGAGCAAAGCGGGTGCCGCTGGCGTCGCGTGCATAGAGCGGCCAGTCACCGGGATCGGGATTGGTGACGCTGGTCTGGGCGAAGGCGGGCAGGGCAAGCACTGCGGCGCCAAGGGCCAGGGCAATTCGCTTGTGCATGAAGGGCAGTCCTCTCGATCGGATCAACGGCATGCGGCCTCTTCGCGGGCGCTCGGTGCCATCATGGCGAGACTAGCGAGGCATGCAAGCGCGAATTCTTAGCAAGGCAAGGATTTTCGGGAGCCACGGCCGCGCGCAGGGCGAAGGCCAAAAAAAGGGCGGATGGCCGAAGCCACCCGCCCCATCCCCTTCCTGTGATAAGGAGA
>NZ_DBNHSF010000164.1:0-5017 GCF_057143545.1 Candidatus Andeanibacterium sp. | reverse complement strand
GGCCGCAACGTGATCTATTTCGATACCGACAAGTTCGATATCGACGCGTCCGACGCCACCGCGCTGCGGGCGCAGGCCGAATGGCTGCAGCGCTATCCCAACAAGCGCGCGACGATCGAAGGCCATTGCGACGAGCGCGGCACGCGCGATTACAACCTAGCCCTGGGCGAACGCCGGGCGAATGCCGCGAAGAACTACCTCGTCAGCCTGGGTATCGCCGCCAACCGCCTGACCACGGTCAGCTACGGCAAGGAGCGCCCGGTTGCGCTCGGCTCGACCGAGCAGGCCTGGGCGCAGAACCGCCGCGCGGCCACGATCACGATCGACTAGTTCGCGAGAAACGGGAGCGCCGGCGCGTCCGGCAGCTCGACCATGGCGGGCGCTTCGATGGCAGTCGGGGCGCCCGCAATGCCGTCATGCGCGTCAAGCGTGTTCAAGGGCACCGTGAACAGCGCGAACGCCGCCATGGCGAAGGTCGAGAAACTGGCGGAAATGGCGAGCTGCTTGCTCATGGGCACTCCATGGAATCGTTAGTGGGCTAAATAGTAGCTTTTTGAAATTGTGCAATGCAACATTCGACAAATAGCGGTCTGGCGTCCATGAAGTGCAACCAAGCTTGGCAGCGGGTGTGCGGGTCCGCTAGACGGATTGCGTGACCGAAGGATTAAGAGTGTGAGCCGCGCCAAGCGATCGATGGACTGGGGCTTTCCGCGCTGGCGCGGCTACGAAGGCGTGCGCGATGCGGCGACCGTGCGCCTGTGCGACCGTTACGGCTGCGAGGAACCCGGAACCTGCCCCGCGCCCAAGGCCCCCAACAGCCCCGACCGCTGGTATTTCTGCGAGAAGCACGCCGCCGAATACAATTCGAAATGGGACTATTTCGAAGGGCTCGACAAGGAAGAGGCGGCCGCCCGCGCGAAGAGCGAGCGGCGCGAGAATGCCGGCTATGCCGAAGCCCAGCATTATGGCTGGGCCTCCTCGGGCGATGGCAGCCGCAGCGCCGACGAAGTCCGGGCGCTCGAAGCTTTGGGGCTCACCCCCGATGCCGATTTCGACACGGTCAAGAAGGCCTGGCGCGCCCGGGCGAAGCTCGTCCATCCCGACGTCAAGCCGGGCGACGAGGACGCGGCGCGCGAGTTCCAGAAGCTCCAGCTCGCCTATGAGGTGCTGCGCGCGGCCGAGGAACGCCGCGAGTGGCGGGGTTGAGACGCGACCGGATCGAGACCGCGCGCCTCGTCCTGCGCCGCGCGACGATGGCCGACCTGCCGGCCGTCCACGCGATGCTGAGCGATCCCAAGGCCATGCGCTACTGGTCCACACCGCCGCACGAGACGCTCGACCAGAGCCGCGACTGGCTCGCCAGCATGGTCGAGGCCGACCCGGAGGTGAGCGACGATTTCCTGATCGAGCGTAACGGCGCCGTGATCGGCAAGCTCGGCTGCTGGAAGCTTCCGAGCATCGGCTTCCTGCTGCATTCCGATCACCAGCGGCAGGGCTATGGCAGCGAAGCAATGGCAGCATTCCTTTCCTATCTCGCCTGGCGCGCGCCGCTCACCCTCACCGCCGATGTCGACCCGCGCAATGCCGCCAGCCTTGCCCTGCTCACCCGGCACGGCTTTGCCGAAACCCACCGCGCAGCCCGCACCTGGCATATCGGCGGCGAATGGTGCGACAGCGTCTATCTGGCGCGCGATTTATGATTGCTTGCTCCGTTCCAACCATTTTCGTCGGGCCAATCTGAAAGATTGGAAGGTTCCCAGAGCAAATACCAACAAGACCGGAACCCCGATCAGTGGTGAATTGAACGCGATCAAGCATGCGACGATCATGAGCCAGGTCGACAACAGACAATTGAATATCATGAGCGGCCATGAAAATTGCTTGGCCGTGTCGCTTTCGAACTTGGCTCTTGTCCTGCGCTCTGCGATTGGCTCGCGGCCCCAAACGAGGCGTTGTGCGCCAGTCATTTTCCAGAACATCAGAGCCATTGCGAGAACAGCCAAGGGCACCGTCGATCTTTCAAAGGCTACCTGGTCGAGCACACCAGTATAGACCAGTATCAAGAGGAGAGTTGAGCTGCCCATCAAGAGTGCAAAAAGAACGAGGATGCCACGCCAGCCAGACCAGAACCGCCAGTCCTCGCGCAGCTTCTGGAACTCCCTTTCGGTCACCAGATAGCCCCGGCTCCAACGACCGGGATGGTAAAGATAGCCGCCTTCGATTGGCTCGAACCGACGAATGAACATGCGCTCGGTGCCGAACATTAGCCCGCCACCAGCGCCACCAGCCACACCAGCCCGACGATCAGCGGCGCGCCCGCCAGGTCGAGCGCGATCCCGGCCTTGACCAGAAGCGGCATGCGGATTCGCCCGGTCGCCCAGGCGATCGCGTTGGGCCCCGTGCCCGAAGGCAGCATGAAGCCCCAGCTCGCCGCGATTGCGGCCGGCATCGCCAGCAGCACCGGGTCCGCATCCAGGGCGACGACCAGGCTCGCGACCACCGGGATAATCGCACTCGCGGTCGCGACATTGCTGGCGAATTCGGTGATCACGATCACCAGCGCGACGATCGCCAGCGCGACCACCCAGAGCGGCACTGCGGAAAGCGGCAGCAGCGATTGCCCGAGCCATTCGGCGAGGCCCGAGGCGCTCATCCCCGCGGCCAGCGCCAGACCGCCGCCGAACATCATGATCACGCCCCAGGGCGCGCGATCCGCTTCGCTCCACACCAGCATCGGGCGCCCCGTCCCGTCGGGCAGCAGGAACAGCGAGAGGCCCGCGGCAATCGCGATGGTCCCGTCGGTGAGCGAGCCCGAAGGGAGATACGGCTCAAGCCAGCCCTGCAATGCCCAGAGCACGAAGGCGAGCGCAATCACCGGAACCAGCCGCCGCTCGGGCACGGTCCACGCGGTCCGCGTCGCGATGGCGCTCCGCGCGGCGGATAGGTCGAACGGCACGCTCGCAACGCGCTGCGCCCGGGCGATGATCCAGGCGGCGAGCGGCACACCTACGATCACGACCGGCAGGCCGAACATCATCCAGTCGAGGAACGAGATTTCGAGGCCGATCGTGTTGTCGAGCAGCGCCACCGCGATCCCGTTGGTGGGGCTGCCGATCAACGTGCCGAGCCCGCCGATCGAGGCGGCAAAGGCGATTCCCATCGGCAATGCGCCGGAAAGGCCGTCCTGCTGGTCGGGAGTACTCCCGCCTGCGGAAAGCACGGCCAGCGCCATCGGCATCATGATCAGCGCGGTCGAGGTGTTCGAAATCAGCATCGAGAGCACCGCGGCCGAGATCATGAAGGCGAGCAGCACCCGCCCCTGGCTCCCGCCCGAACCGACCGCCTTCAGGATTCCCAGCGCGAGCCGCCGGTGGAGCCCGGTGCGCTCGATCGCCAGCGCAAGGAACGCCCCGCCCAGGATCAGGAACAGGATCGGCGAATAATAGGCCGAGGCCGTGTCGGCCGCGTCCATCACCCCGGCAAACGGCAGGACGAGGAACGGCAGCAGCGCGGTCGCGGTGAGCGGGATCGCCTCGGTCATCCACCACGCCGCCATCCACACGACGAGGCCGGCGACCGGCCAGGCCTCGGGTGGCATCCCGGCGGGCGCGGGAACGATCAGGGTGAGCAGGAACGCGCCAAGCCCCACCGCCAGTCCGATGCGCTTGGCGGTCATGCTGCGGCGTCTCCCCTCATGGCGGGGAACCTAGCAGGCGTGGACGGTGAGGCAACGGCCTCGCCCGACTTCGCTGTGCGCAGGTCGAGGGTGACACAGGTGACACCTGTCACCCTCGGCGTCCGGGTCAAATAATGCCTGTTTTCCAAAGGAATAAGGGGTCGAGAGTGACACTTGCCCCGTCTCGGAAAATTAAAATATCCTTGCCCGATCGTGGAATATGATGACCCTGCCTGGGCGGAGCGATGGGTGAGCGGGCAAACGGACATGCCGCGCTTGTTTCACAATCCGGTGATGTAGGAAAATGAATGTCCGACAGAGATCTGAAGCGGAGATTTAATGGCAGGCGAATTCTTCCTCTGAAACCGGCTCGCAAAAATCGCCCCAGTCGCCTTCTTCGCGCCAGATGTCGACGAAGCCGCGCTCCTCGACCCATTGTTCGAATGCGTCGGTTGCCCGTAGCTTCGTGAGGGCCGGATGCCAGATCATCCAATAGGCGCCATAGCCGGGTCGCTCGAACGCCAGCCTGAGATAATTGAGCGCGATGTCCTGGTGGCCGAAGTGACTCGCGAATGTGGCCCGCGCTATCAAGTCCCGCCGTCCGCCGACGCCGAATGTCCGGTCGGCCCACAGCTTGAGTTGATCCGGCGGCAAGCTGGGATTCACTTCGGGATCGAAACGGAAATCGGGGACACTGCGGGCCATCGGTCCCATGTTGAACTCTTCCGCGGCCTGCCTTGCCGCGGCATAATCACCCTTGAATACGTTGATCCAGAATATGCTGTCGAAATACTGCGCCCTGACCGCGGGGATACCTTGCGTCACTTCGTCGATCTTTCGCAGCGTAAGGTCGAAGTTGCCGAGATAGAAGTCATCTACGAACCCGTATGTCTCTCGGCGATAGTACGGGTCGATCAGCGCCATGGATCGCCTGATCTCGCTCGCCTCGCGAATGCGGCCCAGCTGGATCGCAAAGGTCGCGAGGGACGAGCGCAGGTCCGGATCTTCCCCCTGGTCGAGCTGCGCAATCTGGCGATACTTCTCGGCGGCTGAACGCAGATCGTCCCTGGCAACATCGTACCAGGCCCGAGCCGATAGGCCATTCCAGATTTCCGGGCTGAGGTCGAGCGCCCGGGCGGAAGCCCTGTCCAGCTTGGCCATGGTCTCGTGCAATTCCTGTTCGGTCCTCGCGTAATAGATCGAGACGCCATAGACGTAGCTCAGTTCTTCCCACCCCCTCGCGAAATCAGGATCCAGCGCAACCGCGCGCTCGAGATAGGCAGTCGGGCGGCTGCGGTCGGTATCGTAGCGGTAGGAGCGGCCCTGCACGTAGTTGGCATA